>JAJZMN010000066.1 GCA_021850345.1 Actinomycetes bacterium
GACGAGACGGTACCCGTGCCCTGTGCGCACCCCGGACATCCCGATCACCGGGGCGGCGAGCTGCTTGCCGCCCATGGAACCGTAGAAGGCGGCATTGCCGAAGGTGAAGATCCCGCCGTCCGCCGCGACGAGCCAATACCCGTGGCCTGTGGGCGTCGCCGCCATGCCGACGACGGGTTTCGCCAGCGGCTTGCCGCCCATGGAACCGTAGAAGGAAGCATTCCCGAAGGTGAAGATTCCGCCGTCGGCCGCGACGAGCCAGTAGCCGCCTCCTGTCGGCGTCGCCGCCATGCCGACGATCGGCTCGTCGAGCCGCTTGCCACCCATGGAGCCGTAGAACTTCGCGTTGCCGAAGGTGAAGATCCCGCCGTCGGCCGCGACGAGCCAGTACCCGCCGCCTGTGGGCGTCGCGGCGATGCCCACGACGGGTTTCGCCAGATTCCGCCCCGCCAGTGTGCCGTAGCTCTGGGCTCCGCCGGCGGCGTAGACCCTCCCGTCGGAAGTGGCGAGGTAGTACGCCTGGTAGTTCGCGGGAAGTGACGAGAGTGTCGTGCTCGGCGACGCCGACGGTGTAGAGCTCGGTGCTGCCGCCGGGGTGCCGGCCGATGTCGCCGACGGCGCTGTCGCCGCGCCCGCCGGCGTTGCGGCGACCGCGAAGAAGAGTGCGCCGGTGGCAACGAACGACGCGGCGATCGTCTTCTTCGGCTTCCCGCTCGTGCTGCCCCTCGGGGTGACGCGTCCCGTGGCGCGTGAACGAGCGCTCTTCGCTCTGGTGCCCATGTCCATCCCCTCGCTGTCGTCGCGTGCGGTCCAGTGGCTCCGGCCGCGCGCATGCGCTCCGGCCGGGACCCGTCGCACAGTCGCCTGTTCCGACGCCTGCGCCATCCAGGGGATGGAACTCAAGACGCGCGCGGCTGCCCTCTGGGACGGTCGCGGCACCCCTCCGCCTTCCCCAGAAGCGCCCCTGTGTCGGCTACGTGTTGGAAGCCTGTGTGGGCGCTTCGTGGGCGACGTTACAAAGCGCGCAGAGCCAATGCGAGCGTGCAGGTCAAACGCACGATTGCGGGATGCCCGCGGTGCAGGTCCCGCGTACCTCTGCGCTGAGCAGGAGGTTTGGAGGGACCCAATTCGTGGTGCAATGCCCGTGATAGCGACCGCGGGTCCCGAGAAAAGTGTTGCGATTCCTTATCGATTTGCGAAGCCCCAGCTCACAGCGGTGCGCCGCAACCCCACGGCGTTTGCACTCACGTGACCAAGGGTATTGGAAGTGCCCCGCAATCGAGGCTGCGACCGAGGCTGTGAGCGAGGCGGCGACCGACTGCGAGCGCGTCAGGCCTCCCGCCGCAGCGGCGCGGCGCACAGCAACAGCGTCTTCTGACCGACAGAGGGGAAGCGGACCGTCGCCTGCGCCTTGTCACCTTCGCCCTGCGCGTGCACGACGACTCCCGGCCCCCAGCGCTCGTGCACCACGCGGTCTCCGGCGACGAGGCCGAGGTCCTCCGCGCCGGTGGTCGACCGCGGCGCGGAGGCGAGGCGCCCCGAGCCCGATGAGGCCCAACCGTTTCCTGCGCCGAACAGCCGTCCGCCACCCACCTCACGCGTCAAGTGCTCGGGCACCTCGGCGAGGAAGCGGCTCGGCATGCCGGGCATCGTCCGGCCCCACAGGCTCCGGCTCCATGCGTGGGTGAGGTAGAGGAACCGGCGCGCCCGCGTGATGCCGACGTAGCACAGCCGTCGCTCCTCCTCCAGCTCGAGCGGCTCGCCGAGCGTCCGCGAGTGGGGGAAGATCCCTTCTTCCATGCCGATGAGGAAGACGGCGGGGAATTCGAGGCCCTTCGCGGTGTGCAGGGTCATGAGCGACACGCGTGAGCCGTCGTTGTCCAGCTCGTCCGAGTCCGATACGAGCGCAACGGTCTCGAGGAGCTCCGACAGCCGCTCGTACTCCTTGGCGACGCCGGCGAGCTCGGCGATGTTCTCGATCCGGCCCTCCGCCTCGTGGGTGTGCTCCGCTGCGAGCTCGTCGAGGTACCCCGACCGCTTGGCGACCAGCTCGACGAGGTCCCCGGGCGGGATCTCCGCCGCCGCGGTGCGCAGCTCGCGCAAAAGTGCGGACAGCTCTTGCGCGCCTTTGAGCGCCCTGCCGCTCACCCCCGCTTCTTCGGCGTGCTCGAGCATCCGGCCGATCGGGGTGCGCGAGGACGCGGCTGCAGACGCGAGCCGGAGCAGCGACGTCTGCCCGATCCCGCGCTTGGGCACGTTGACGATCCGGCGGAACGAGATCTCGTCGTCGGGGTTGGCGATCACCCGCAGGTACGCAAGGAGGTCGCGCACCTCCCTGCGGTCGTAGAAGCGGGTGCCGCCCACCACCTTGTAGGGGATCCCCTGGTGGATCAGCTCCTCTTCCACCGCGCGGCTCTGCGCGTTGGTCCGGTAGAAGACGGCGACGTCCCCGTAGGAGAGTTTTTCCGACGCCCGCAGCCGCAGGATCTCGTGCGCGACGAACGACGCTTCGTCCCGCTCGTCCTCCGCACGGTATCTGCACAGCCGCTCGCCGGCCTCGCCTTCGGTGAAGAGCTGCTTCGGCCGCCGCCCCAGGTTGTTCGCGATCACCGCGTTGGCGGCGTCGAGGATGGTCTGGGTGGAGCGGTAGTTCTGCTCGAGCAGTACGGTCGTCGCGTTCGGGAACGCCGCCTCGAACTCCAAGATGTTGGCGATCTCCGCGCCCCGCCACCGGTAGATGGACTGGTCGGAGTCGCCGACCACGGTGACGTTGCCGTGCTCGCGCCCGAGCAAAAGGACGAGCTCGTGCTGCGCGTGGTTCGTGTCCTGGTACTCGTCGACCAGGATGTGGCGGAACCGCCGTCGGTAGGCCTCCAGCACGTCGTCGCACGTCTGGAGCAGAACGGCGGCCTGAAAGAGGAGGTCGTCGAAGTCCATCGCGTTCGCGGCCTTCAGCCGGCGCTGGTACTCCGTGTACACCTCGCCGATGCGCCGCTGGAAGGGGTCGGCGCCCCAGGAGGCCTCCTCTGCGAACCGCGCCGGGCCGACCAGCTCGGCCTTCGCCTGCGAGATGACGGCTGCCACCGCCCGCGGTGCGAGCCGCTTGGTGTCGATGTTCAGCTCGTCCTCGACGAGCTCGACGAGCCGGCGGGAGTCCGCGTCGTCGTAGACGGTGAACGCGCTCTCGTAGCCGACGCGCCCCGCGTGGACGCGGAGCATCCGCAGGCACGCAGAGTGGAACGTCGAAACCCACATCCGCTCGGCCCTGCTGCCCACGAGCTCGACGACGCGCCGGCGCATCTCGTCGGCCGCCTTGTTGGTGAACGTGATCGCCAGGATCTCCCAGGGCGCCGCGTCGCCGCTCGCGAGGAGGTGCGCGATGCGACGGGTGAGGACCCTCGTCTTGCCCGACCCCGCTCCCGCCACCACCAGCAGCGGGCCGCCACGGTGCTGGA
>JAJZMN010000027.1 GCA_021850345.1 Actinomycetes bacterium
CGGTCGTGGCCGAGGACGCCTGAGGACGCCTGAGGACGCCTGAGGACGCCTGAGGACGCCTGAGGACGCCTGAGGACGCCCCCGCGCTCAGTGTCCGGCCAGGGCGCCGAGCCCTGCGCACGCCGGCCGTCCGTCGACGAAGACCAGCGGCTCCCCCTGGCCCGCGCTCCGCCAGCTGCCGTCGGGGTCGCGCAGCACCGCGGTGCGGGCCGGGATCCCGACCACGGGGACCCCGGGCGGCGCGAGCAGGACGGAGCGGTGGAGCTTCTCGCCATGAGGGTCGTCGAGGAGGTCGCCGACGAGCGGCACGACGGCGAGGCCCTCGACGAGCCCGAGCCCGACGGTGAGCGCGCCGCCCCGCGGGTCGACCATGGGATCGGACAGCACGAGCGCCCCCGCTCCCGCTCCGGCCACGACCATCCCCCTGCGCCAGGCGGCGCTGAGCGCGGCCAACACCTTGGAGCCCTTGAGGACGGACCGGAGGTGCAACGGCGACCCGCCGCTCAAGTAGACGAAGTCGGCATTGCCGACGATCGCCGCCGCGCCGTCGTCCTGGGCGTCGGCCCGGCTGGTCACCATGAGGCCCTCCACCTCGCCGCCCCATTGCGCGAACCACTCCGCCGCCGCGAGCACCCGGCGTTCGGGCCGCTCGAAGGCGGCGGCCGTCGGCAGGACGACGACCCGGCCGGACCCCGCGGCGGAGAGGAGCTCGGCGTCGAACTCGCAACCGGCCGTCCACTCGTCGCCACCGACGAGCGCGAGCACCCCCGGGCTCATCTGGCCGCCACCACGGGCCACACCATCGCACATGCCGGGTTCGGAGGCCGACCGGCGCAACGGCCGGTTACTCCGCGGTAAACCGCGGGTACCCTGGAGCATGATGTTCAAGCGCGTGGGCATCGTGGGCTCGGGGATCATGGGCGCCGGGATCGCCGAGGTGGCCGCGGTCCACGGGCACGACGTGGTGCTCCGCAGCCGCAGCCAGTCCTCGGGCGAGGCGATGCTCGCCGGACTCGAGAAGTCGCTCGACCGGCAGGTCGCGAAGGAGCGCCTGACCAAAGAAGCGCGCGACGAGGTCCTCTCGCGCGTGATGGTGACGACGGACTTCGGAGACCTGGCCGACGCCGACCTCGTGATCGAGTCGATCGTCGAGGACATGTCCGCCAAGCGGCACCTCTTCACGGAGCTCGACCGCGTCTGCAACGAGCGCGCGGTGCTCGCGACCAACACCTCGACGCTCCCGGTCGTCGAGCTGGCCATGGAGACGGGCCGTCCCGACCGCGTCTGCGGGATCCACTTCTTCAACCCGGCCCCGGTCATGTCCCTCGTCGAGGTGGTCCGGCCCATCACCGCGTCGGACGAGACGATCTCCACCGCCCTCGCCTTCGCAGAGGCGTGCGGGAAGGAGCCGGTCGAGGTCGCCGACCGGGCGGGGTTCGTGGTGAACGCTCTGCTGTTCCCCTACTTGAACGAGGCGGTGCGCCTCCTCGAACGCGGCGTCTCCACCAAAGAGGGCATCGACACCGCGATGAAGGGGGGCTGCGGCTTTCCCATGGGCCCGTTCGCGGTGCTCGACCTCGTCGGGCTCGACACGTCGGTCGCCATCCTCGACGCCCTCTACGCCGAGTACAGGGACCCGCACTACGCGGCGGCACCGCTGCTGCGGCGGATGGTCGCCGCGGAGCAGATGGGGCGAAAGTCCGGACAGGGTTTCTACACCTACCGCTGACCGCCTGAACGACGATGACCGAACAGCGCCCGGCCCGATCGTCGCCGTGGATGATGCGCACCTACTCCGGCCACTCGAGCGCACGCGCATCGAACGAGCTGTACCGCATGAACCTCGCCAAGGGGCAGACCGGCCTTTCGATCGCGTTCGACCTGCCGACCCAGACCGGCTACGACCCCGACGCACCCGAAGCTGCCGGCGAGGTCGGCAAGGTGGGAGTGCCGGTCGTGCACCTCGGCCACATGCGCGAGCTCATGGCCGGGATCCCGGTCGACCAGATGAACACCTCGATGACGATCAACGCGACGGCGGCATGGCTCCTCGGCCTCTACATCGCGTACGCGAGGGAGCAGGGAACCCCACCCGAAGCGCTCCAAGGCACGACCCAGAACGACATCGTGAAGGAGTACCTGAGCCGCGGCACCTTCATCTTCCCGCCCGGGCCGAGCCTCAGGCTGACCGTCGACACGATCGCGTACACGCTGCGCCACGTGCCGAAGTGGAACCCGGTCAACGTCTGCAGCTACCACCTGCAGGAGGCCGGGGCAACGCCGGTCCAAGAGATCGCCTACGCCCTGTCGACCGCGATCGGGATCCTCGACGCGGTGCGAGACTCGGGGAAGGTGGAGGCGAGCGAGCTCCCGCAGGTGGTCGGCCGGATCAGCTTCTTCGTCAACTCCGGCGTGCGCTTCGTCGAGGAGACCTGCAAGATGCGTGCCTTCGCCCGCATGTGGGACCGGATCTGCCTCGACCGCTACGGGGTCACGGACCCCCGGCTGCGACGCTTCCGCTACGGCGTCCAGGTGAACTCTCTCGGGCTCACCGAGCAGCAACCCGAGAACAACGTGCCACGCATCGCGCTCGAGACCCTCGGTGTCACCCTCTCCGCGAATGCGCGGGCGCGCGCGATCCAGCTGCCCGCATGGAACGAGGCGCTCGGGCTGCCGCGTCCGTGGGACCAACAGTGGTCGCTGCGGACCCAGCAGATCCTCGCCTACGAGTCCGACCTCCTCGAGTACGGCGACATCTTCGAGGGGTCGACCGTCGTGGAGGAGAAGACCGCCGCGCTCGTGGACGAGGCCGGTGCGGAGCTCGACGACGTCCTGTCCCTCGGCGGAGCCTTCGAGGCCATCGACGAGCTCAAGACGCGGCTCGTGCGCAGTCAGGCTGAGCGGCTACGGCGGATCGAGTCGGGGGAGCAGAAGGTCGTCGGCGTCAACTGCTTCACCGAGACCGAGCCGTCTCCGCTCACGGCGGACTCCGGCCCGGGCGCGGTGCTGAAGGTGGACCCGGCTGCACAGAGCCAGCTCCAAGATGACGTCCGGGCGTGGCGTGCCGGGCGGGACGCGGGAGCCGTGCGACGCGCGATCGATCGGTTGCGGAGCGTGGCGGAGGACCCGGCCGCCAACGTCATGCCGGCGACCATCGAGCTCGCGCTCGCCGGTGGGACGACCGGCGAGTGGGCGGGCACGCTCCGGGAGGTCTTCGGTGAGTACCGGGCGCCGACCGGCGTCGCAGGTGCTGCCCGCAGCGGTGCGCGTGCAGCCGGGGGGCGGCGGGTGAGCACCGGCCCCTCGGAGGGCGGCGCAGCGGAGGGCGGCCCCTCGGAGGGCGGCCCGTCGGAGGGAGGCGCGGCGGAGGGAGGCGCGGCGGAGGGAGGCGCGGCGGAGGGAGG
>JAJZMN010000082.1 GCA_021850345.1 Actinomycetes bacterium
CTGCTATCCCTCGACCCCCGCAATCCCCACGGGGCACGAGACGCCGGTGCCCCCGAGCCCGCAGTAGCCGTTGGGGTTCGCCGCCAGGTACTGCTGGTGGTAGGGCTCGGCGTAGTAGAAAGCGCCGGCCGGCGTCACGTCGGTCGAGACCGGGCCGAACCCTGCGGCACGAAGCCGCTCCCCGTACCTGCGGGCCGCCGCCCGCGCGGCGCGCAGCTGCGCCTCCGTCGTCGCGAAGACTGCGGAACGGTACTGCGTGCCGACGTCGTTGCCCTGACGCATCCCTTGCGTCGGGTCGTGGTTTTCGAAGAACACGGCGAGGAGCTCCTCGTAGGAGACCTCGGCCGGCCGGAAGACGCACAGGACCACCTCGGCATGGCCCGTCCGCCCGGTGCACACCTCCTCGTACGTGGGGTTGGGGGTGAAGCCTCCGCTGTAGCCCGCCGCGGTGGTGAACACGCCCTCGGTCTCCCAGAGCTTGCGCTCGGCTCCCCAGAAGCATCCCATGGCGAAGAGCGCCCGCTCGGTGCCCTCGGGGAACGGCGGGGCGAGGGGCGTCCCGAGCACCAGGTGGCGTTCAGGCACCGGCATCGGTGTGGGCCGCCCCGGGAGCGCCCGCGCCTCGTCCACCATCTGCACTTTGTCCGCCAACGACCCGTTGCCGAAAATGCCCACTTCGCACTCCTCCATCGCGCGGCTCCCGCCTCCCGACCTGCGGGGCGCCCTGCCAGAGACCTTAACGGCGCACGAAGCATCGAGCAGCCGGCGCGTCACTGCTCGGCCAGGATCGCGGCGAGCTCTGCGAGCGGGTCACGTCGCGAGGGACCGTGCGTCTCGACCTCGGCTCGCAGGATCTCGCCGGTGAACGCAAACGGCGCCGCGTACCCCTCGCCGACCGCCGGCCCCCACTCCGCACCGCACACAAGCCCGACGCCGACGCCGTTGAAGCCGGACCGGGTGAACCGCTCGATCCTCCCCGAGCCGACGTCACGCCCGTCGCACCGGAGGACGACCGTGGCGCCGAGGCCGTCAGCGCCGTCAGCGCCGTCAGCGTCCATCTCGACGTCGACTGCCACCTCGTGACGTCCCGGGGAGAGCTGCTCGATTGCCTCGACCGTTCGCAGCTCCTTCCCGTAGAGGTTGTGCACGTAGCACAGACGGCCGCCGCGCACATGGAAGGACCACCCGCCGAGCACGGAGCCGAGCGCGAGCAGCACTCCCTCGACGACGGTGGAGGGCGGCACCTCGAGCGCGACGCGCAGCGTGTGGGAACGCCCGCGCACGTCGAGCACGGCCGACTCGGGCACCTGCGCACCGCCGGGGAAGTAGCGCGCCCTGGTGCGCGCGTGGCGCGGCGTCTGCCTCGGGTGCACGAGGGTCCACAGCACGCGGTTGTCGAGGGGGAGCACGTGGTTGCGCTCGGCTTCGCGCCACCAGAGCTCCACGAGCTCGGCGACACGCGCAGGGTGCGCCGACGCGAGGTCCGTCACCTCGGAGAGGTCCGTCCGCACGTCGTAAAGCTCCCACACGTCGTCGTCGAACGGCGCATTGGGGTCCAACCCGTCGTCGTAGATCGGGCCGATCGGGTGGTAAGTGACGGCTTTCCACCCCCGGTGGTAGATGGCCCGGGAACCAAACATCTCGAAGTACTGGGTCGAGTGCCGCTCCTCTTCTTCTCCTCCCTGCGGGCCGAGCAGGTAGGCGAAGCTCGTCCCGTCGATCGCCTGCTGCGGCACGTGGTCGAGGACGCGTGGGGACTCGACGCGGGCGAGCTCGAGCACCGTCGGCATCACGTCGATGGCATGAGCGAACTGGTGGCGGACCCCACCCGCGCTCTGCGACAGCGGCCCCCACCGCACGATGCAAGGGGCCGCGACGCCTCCGTGGTGGACTTCGCGCTTCCATCTCTTGAATGGGGTGTTCCCGGCCATCGTCCATCCCCAGGGATAGTTGTTGTGGCCAGAAGGCCCGCCGAGCTCGTCGATCCTGCGAGAGAGCTCGGCGCTGTCGGCGGGGTCGAGGTTCGTCAGCCGCACGTCGTTGATGGAGCCGTCGGGACCGCCTTCGGCGCTCGCCCCGTTGTCCGAGACGACGATGACGACGGTGTCGTCGAGCTCCCCGAGGCTCCCGAGGAAGCCGAGCAGCCGACCGATCTCGGCGTCGGCATGGCTGAGGAAGCCGGCGAAGCACTCCATGAAGCGTGCGGCGACAGCCTGCTCGGGCTTGTCGAGGTCGGTCCACGGGCGGACCCAGGGAGGGCGCGGAGAAAGACGCGTGCCGCTCGGTACGACACCCATGCGGAGCTGGCGATCATGGACGGCCTCGCGCCACTCGTCCCAGCCGCGGTCGAACCTGCCCCGGTAACGCTCGATCCATCCTGCTGGGGCCTGATGCGGGGAGTGGCACGCACCGGTGGCGAAATAGCAGAAGAACGGCCGCGCCGCGTCCACCGCGCGGAGATCGCCGATGAACTCGATGGCGCGGTCCGCGAGGTCGGTCGTGAGGTGGTAGCCCTCTTCGAGGGCGCGAGGGGGCCGGACGGAGTGGCTGTCGTGATAGAGCGCTGGCACGAATTGGTGCGTCTCGCCGCCGTGGAAGCCGTACCACCGGTCGAAGCCCCTGGCGAGCGGCCAGGTGTCCCGGCGGGCGCCCATGTGCACCTCGTCCTCGGGCGTCAGGTGCCACTTCCCGATCGCATACGTCGCGTAGCCCGCGGCGCGAAGGATCTCTGAAAGGAAGCCGTTCTCACGCGGGGGGCGGCCCCAGTAGCCCGGAAACCCCATAGCAAGCTCCGCCACTCGTCCCATCCCGTTGCGGTGATGGTTCCTCCCGGTGAGGAGGCACGCGCGCGTCGGGGAGCACAGTGACGTCGTGCGGAAGTTGCAGAGGCGGACACCTTCCGCTGCGAGCGCGTCGAGCACCGGGGTCTCGATGTCGGAGCCGTAGCATCCGAGCTGCGCGAACCCCACGTCGTCGAGCACGACCAGCAGGACGTTGGGAGCGCCCGGCGGCGGCTCGGGGTCCGACGGCCACCAGGGCACCGACGTCCGCCAGTCACGTCCCACCTTCCCGACCTGCAACGTGGCACCCCCTCGAGGTCCGTAACCGGACCGAGCTTGCCACCCCGGGCGGCATCGGGACGGGACTGCCCGATGTGCTCCTCAGCCGGATCGCACCCGCGAGGGCGGCGGGACGCCCGTCGTCACTGCGGCCCGTCCCGCGTCGCCCCGGTCAACACCGGCGCCTCGGCACCCTGACGCCCGGAATGCTGCTCCCCGGGCCGAAAGAACTCTTCGGGTCCGCCGTCGTCGCCGCCCCTGCTGCGGTTCCAGGCACGCCACACCAACCGGTGCACCGGGACGTACCGGGGCACGTCCCGCAGCCCGGGGATGAACGGCACCGCAAGGAGGAGGATCGTCGCCACACCGGTCATGTACACGGCGATGAGGTCGACGTTCGCCGATGTCCGGAAGCCGGGGATCTGGTACCACAAGTCGTAGAGCCAGAGCCACGGCTGGCCCGGGTAGCTTCCGGTCTCGTTCATGACGCCCCACTGTGTCCCGAGCAGATGGAGCTTCTGGCCAACGGCGCCGAAGTAGCTGCCGTCCTCGAGGAACAAGAGGGGCTTCGTGAAGTTGGTGCCGTAGAACTGGTGCTGCGCGAGCAAGGCTGCGTCGAGCGCGCCGGAGCGCGCCATTGTGAGCTCCTTTACCATGAGCACCGGCACGGGGCCGTCGGCCGCGCTCGGCACCCTCGGCACGCCGTCGCTGAAGGTGACGTGCGGGACGATCTTGAGGTAGGCGGTCGCCCAGGCCATTTGCTGCGCTTTCGTCGCGGACTCGTAGCGGCGCACCGCCCGGCCGAGCGCTGGATCACCCGACGCACGGGTGTGGAGCGGCGCGAGCACGAATGTCCTTGCGGAGTTGACCGGCTGGCGGACACCGGCGATCTGCTGCCAGGACACCACGATCTTCTGGACCATGCCCGAACCAGGGGGTGTGCCGTTGTTGTTGTAGGGCGGCCCGTACGTCGCGGTCTCGCTCGTGTAGGCCAGCTCCGCGGCAGCGGTGGCCATGAAATCCCCGGGTGTGGCATGCGCCCAGCTCTGGACCGTCACGGAAGGCACGTTGGGTGAGGAGAGCACCGACGCCAGGACGACCACGAGCACGAGCACGACCGCGCCGGCGATCGTCGCCTCCTTCAAGATGTCGTACCGCCTCGTCGGGCCGCGCCAGTCCGCCGCGTCGGCGGACGCCACTGCTCTGCGCACAGTGCGGCCGCGTGGCGCGCGCACGGGAAGCGGATGGCTCACGCCGCGCACCCGCACCAGCAGGATGTGCGCGCCCACGATGGCCACGAGCACGAGCGGGACCAGCACGATGTGCCACATGAGCATCTGCCCGAAGTTCATCGGGTTGAAGAAGGAGCCCACCCCTACGGCATTGAACGCGTCCTTGCCGCTGGTCGAGATCCACTGGGAGTCGAAGTTCTGCTGGGACACGTACCCGGTGAACGCCTCGATGATCGATGCGAGGAACGCCACCACGCCGCTTACCCACGTCAACCACCGGCGGCCTCGCCATGCCGCCATCCAGAATTTCCCCCACAGGTGGATCACCATGAAGGCCATGAACATCTCCACGCTCCAAAGATGGAGACTGTTGAAGAAGTGGCCGACCGGGTTGTAGCGCCACCAGTCCGGTCCTCCGAGCGCCAGCGCGGCGCCGGAGACAATCGCCACGCCGAGGGCGGAGAGGGTCGCGACGCCGAACACGTAGATCCACGAACGCACGTACGCGGGCTGCCTGTCGGGCAGCAGCTTGCCCGGCGGAAGCAGGCGGAGGCCGAGACGACGCACCCGGGCGGTCCACATGGTCGGGTCCGCGTCCCCGTCTTGCGCCATCGGCGCATCCCCGCCGCCGTGATACGCGGCGAGGGTCGCCGGCCGCGCGTCGCCGCCATCGGACCCTTCCACTGCACCGGTCTCCGCCTCCCGATGGTGCCGGCCGAGCGGGAACGGCAGCAGGAGGGCGCCGCCGAAGATCACGAGCATCACGAGGATCAGCACGAGGTTGGCGATCGACACCGTGAAGATGTTCCAGTGCACGTATGACCCCGGCGAGCTCATGTCGACGGCGAATTGCACTGCACCAGCCATTTGGGGCCCCTCCTCGGTCACGGTCCGGCGGCACCGGACAGCCTGGCGTTCCTGGTTGCCTGACAGCGTGAAGATGCGGCGTGGAAGGGGGTAGGGCCGTTGGTCCCTACAAGCAGCGATCGTTGCCGGCGATACTCGACATCGCCCGTTGAGAACGGACCGTTCGGCGGCTCGCGGGTCGGCCGGACTGCCGTCCGGCGAGGGCCGCTGCCCCGTCCCGACCTACGGGTTGTCGCCCTCCCCCGCTTCGGCACGCGCCTCGATCCCGGTGATCGGGCCTTCCGTGAAGAGGTACGTGCGCATGTGCGCGTCGAGTGAGGGGTCGTGTCGCCGCAGCCACTCGAGAAGCATCATGGCGTGCTCCTTCTCCTCGTCACGGTTGTGTGCGAGGATCGCTCGGAGCTCGGCGTCCTGGCTGGCGTCGACGCGTTGGTCGTACCAGTCCGCGGCCTCGAGCTCTTCTTGGAGCGACGTCAGCGCGCGGTGGCGGTCGATCGTCTCGGGTCGAAGCGACGCCTCGTTCTCGTGCAGACCCTCGCTGTTGGCCATCGTCTCCTCCTCGGGGTACGGCCCCTACGGCTCCCGATGCACGGTAGCTGGCCGGCGAGAAGGTCGCCCGATCGCCCGACGCAGCTCCCGTCAGCGAGTCACTGCTGATAGCGCTCGACCGTCTCCGCCGGACGCGCGTGCGCGTCCTCGGGGTCCCGGCCCGCCCTGCGGAGCGCCCTCCGCTGGCGCAGGAGGTCCCAGAGCTGGTCGAGCGTCGTCTGCAGGCGCTCCAGCCGGGCGCGTTCGTCCTCGCTCAGCCCCTGGGCTGTCGCTGCATGGGCTTCCTCGAGGCGCCGTTCCTCGTCGGCGAGCTCGCCGATGCGCCGCATGATGTCTGCATCTTCCACGGTCGATCCTCTCAGCGGTGGGCGTTCACGCGACTGCCGGGAGCCCATCGGTCCCGGCGTTCGCTTCGTCGAGATGCTTGCCGTCGTCGGCGCCCGGCACCGCGTCGTGCAACGCCGCGCCGAGCACGTCGGCGACGCTCGCCGCGAGGTGGAAGGTCATCTGGGCACGGACCTCCTCGGGCACGTCCTCCAGGTCGGGCCCGTTCCGCACGGGCAGGACGATTTCAGTGAGCCCGGCCCGGTGGGCGGCGAGCACTTTCTGCTTCACGCCGCCGATCGGCAGGACACGGCCTTGGAGGGTCACCTCGCCGGTCATACCCAGCACGGGGCGAACCACCACACCCCTGAGCAGGCTCACGAGCGCGGTGGTCATGGTGACCCCCGCCGACGGCCCGTCCTTGGGAACCGCGCCGGCGGGCACGTGGAGGTGGAAGCGCCTCCCGGCGAACGCGCTCGGCTCGATTCCCAGGTCGTGCGCGTGCGAGCGCACATAGGAAAGCGCGATCTCCGCCGACTCCTTCATCACGTCGCCCAGCTGCCCGGTGAGCGTGAGCCCCTCGGGGCCTTCCGAGACGGACGCCTCGACGTAGAGCACATCCCCGCCCGCACCGGTGACTGCGAGCCCGGTCGCGACGCCTGGCACACCGGCGCGGTCCGCCGTCTCGAAGAAGAAGCGCGGCCGGCCGAGCCATGCGCGCACGTCGGCGGCGTCGACGACGACGGGCGGCTGAGCCTTGCCGGACGCCAAGGCGGTCGCAACCTTGCGCGCAAGCCGCCCGAGCTCTCGCTCGAGCGAGCGGACGCCGGCCTCTCGCGTGTAGTCCGAGACCACCGCGCGCAGCGCGTCGTCGGTCACCTGGAGCTCATCGTCGCGCAGTGCCGCTCGCGACACCTGGCGCAAGAGCAGATGGTGGCGGGCGATCGCGACCTTCTCTGCCTCCGTGTACCCGTCGAGCCGGATGACCTCCATCCGGTCGAGGAGCGGCGGCGGCACCGTGTCCACCACGTTGGCGGTGGCGATGAACAGGACCTTCGAGAGGTCGAGCTCCACCTCGAGATAGTGGTCCCTGAAGGTGTGGTTCTGCGCAGGGTCGAGCACCTCGAGCAAAGCCGAGGCTGGGTCACCTCGGAAGTCGGCACCGATCTTGTCGACCTCGTCGAGCAAGAGGACGGGGTTCATCGTCGCCGCCTCTCGAAGCGCGCGGACAAGGCGACCTGGCTGCGCTCCCACGTAGGTGCGCCGGTGACCGCGGATCTCGGCCTCGTCACGCACGCCGCCGAGGGCGACCCGCACGAACTTGCGGCCGAGCGCGCGCGCCACCGACTCGCCGAGCGAGGTCTTTCCCACTCCCGGGGGTCCGACCAACGCAAGGATGGCGCCGGCGCCGCGTCCCTCCACGGGGACGAGGCCGCGCTCGATCTGGAGCTTGCGCACCGCGAGGTGCTCCAGGATCCGCTCCTTCACGTCCACGAGCCCGTCGTGGTCCTGATCGAGGATCTCGGCAGCCGCCGAGACATCCAGGCGGTCCTCCGACTCGACACCCCAGGGCAGCTCGAGCACGGTGTCGAGCCAGGTCCTGATCCAGCCGCTCTCGGGGTTCTGCTCGCTCGTGCGCTCGAGCCGGTCGATGTCCCGCTCGACCGCTGCACGCACCTTCTCCGGCAGATTGCGGGACTCCACCTTGGCGCGGTAGTCGTCTGGGTCCTCGTCACCCTCCCGGCCGCTCAGCTCGCCGAGCTCCTTCCTGATCGCCTCGAGCTGCCGGCGCAAGAGGAACTCGCGCTGGGTGCGCTCCATCCCCTCTTCGACGTCGCTCTTGATCCGTTCGCGCAGCGCGAGGTCCGCAAGGGTGTCACGGGCCCAGCCGAGCACGAGGCGCAGCCGCTCCTCCACGTCGAGGGTCTCGAGCACCTCCACCTTCTGGGCCAGGGTGAGGTCGGGCGAGTATCCCGCCACGTCGGCCAGCCGGCTCGGGTCGGTGATCTCGCGCAGCTGCGCCGCGACGCGGCGTTCGCCCCTCTCGATGAGGATGTTCTCGACGACGGCGCGGTATTCCCGAGCGAGCTCGGCCGCCGCCGGGCCGCCGGGCTCCTCGTCCACGAGCTCGGCCTCGACCCAGAGAGCCTCACCGGTGCCGGGCACCCCGGTGCCGATGTGCGCCCGGCGATCGCCGTGCACGACGATCGCCGTGAGCCCACCCGGGAGCTCCGCACGCTCGGTGATCTCCGAGACCACGCCGACCGACGCGTAGCGGCCCTCGATGTGAGGAACGAGGAGGAGCCGGCCGCCCGCGGAGGCGGCGGCGTCGGCAGCTGCCACTGCCTCGCTCGATTCGAGCGCCATCGTGAAGGCCATGCCGGGCAGCATCACGCCTGACTTGAGAGGGAGAAGGGGAAGGGTCAACCGTTCCAACGAACATCAGCTCCGATCTGTCGTGCCGCCGGGACCGGCGGTCGCGCCGCCGGCCCCCCGGTCAAAGCATCAACGCCTCCGGACGGCAGTCCATTCCTCGCGCCGGACGGTCCGCTCCTCGCGCCATGATGGGCAGCATGACCGTCGTCCGTATCAATGCGATCACCGTCGAGCAGGGAGCCGGGGACGAGCTCGCCCGCCGCTTCGCCGCCCGCGCCGGAGCGGTCGACCGGGCCGACGGGTTCGAGGGGTTCGAGCTGCTCCGGCCGACCGATGGCCGGACCACGTGGCTCGTCGTCACCCGCTGGCGGGACGAGGAGGCATTCCGCGCGTGGGTGGAGTCACCCGCCTTCGGCCACGGCCATCGCGCAGATGCAGGTGAGGGCAACTCTCCCCGCCCCGTGGCCACCGGGAGCGAGCTGTGGTCCTACGACGTCGCCGACCTCTCCCGCGCCGATTGACCGCGGCTCACCGGCCGGCTTCGTCCGCTCAGGTGGCCACGGACGCGGCCCGAGGGAGGTAGACGCGGGCCTGCCAACTCCCCGTCAGCGGCACGACCGCGAGGGCCGCACCAGCTCTGAGCATCCAGTCGAGCACCACCGCCGCCGCCGTCCCGGCGGCGGGATGGACGATGAGCCCCCGCCGGGCGTGGTCCTGGCTGACTCGCCAGCTCGACGGCACTGCCACGCCGAGCTCCCCGAGTTGTCTCACCGCGTACCGGCCGCGCGGGTGGAGAATGCCGACGCTCTGCCCGCCCGCCGTGCCCCGGCCACCCGCCGCCGCCCTCCCGCCCGCCGTGCCCCGGCCGCCCGCCGCCGGCATCCAGGTGCACATGCTCACAGGCGCCGGCGCGCTCGAGAACAGCGTCGAGAACACGCCTTGGGACGGCGGCTCCACCTCGTCTTCGGGCACGCCCGGAAGCAGGTTGATCCAGCCGTCGCGGACCTCGGAGAGGAGGTCCATGCGCTCGATCACTCGAGCGATTGTGGGAGGACGGAATTCGAACTGCTCCACCTGGCGGCGCCCCGGCATCACCGAGTGTCTATCCGACGGCGGATGCGGCGCGCCTCGCACGCCGCGAGGGTGAGGCGCAGCCGGGGTAGAGGTATGACGTCCGCTGCAGCGCTGCTGCAGGCGCGGGGCATGCGCGCCGTTTGCGGATCCCACCACGAAGGAGCCAATGCTCAGCGAGATCGGATTCGCGTTGTCGGTCGTCGCCGTCATCGTGATCGCGCAGACCGTCGCCGCCCGGACGACGTTGCCTGCGCCGGTGCTCCTCGTCTTGGTCGGCTCGGGGTACACCGTGCTGCCGTTGCCCGCAATGCGCATCGACCCCACGGTCTTCTTCGACCTTCTCATCCCGCCGCTGCTCTACGCGACCTCGATCCGGACCAGCTTGTTCGGCCTGCGCCGCAACCTCGGCGCCGTCCTCTCGCTGTCGGTCCTCCTCGTCCTCGTCACGACCTTCGCAGTCGCCGGAGCGCTCTCGATGGCGGCGGCCGCCACCGGCGTGCCGATGGGGTTCGCCGCGGCGGCAGCACTGGGAGCCGCCGTTGCGCCGACGGACCCCGTCGCCGCCGTTGCCGTGGCGCGGCGCGTCGGGATGCCCTCGTGGCTCCTCACGCTGCTCGCGGGCGAGGGCCTCCTCAACGACGCCACGTCGCTAACCCTCTTCCTGGTCGCCACCTCGGCGGTGGCCGGCAATGCGTCGATGCTGTCGGCAACGGGGATCTTCTTCGCCGACGTGGCAGGCGGTGTCGCCTTCGGTGCGGTCGCCGCATGGCTCGTGCAACAGGTTCGCCGTGTCGTGCACGACTCGGCGACCCACGCGATCGTCTCACTGGCGACGCCGTTTCTCGCCTATCTCCCGGCAGAGGCACTCCACACCTCTGGCGTCCTCGCCGTTGTGGTGTGCGGCCTCTTGATGGGGCACCGCTCCGCGGTCGTGCTGCCCGGCCAGAGCCGGCTCGAGCTCGGGGCGCTGTGGCAGGTCGTCGACGAGCTGCTGCAGGGCTTCGTCTTCTTCCTCATCGGCGACCAGCTGGCAACCACGACGCGGGCCGCCGCCACCTATCCGTCCGCGGCGATCGGCCTGTGTGTCGGCGGGACCGTCGGGACCGTGCTCGCTGCCCGGGCGCTGTGGATCTGGGCCGGCAACCAGCGGTGGGTACGCCGGGTGCATCTCGGGCTCGCCGAGGAGCGCCGGCGATTGGAGAGAAGTGAGATGACGGTGTTGTGGTGGAGCGGCAGCCGTGGAGTGATCACCCTCGCAGCCGCGTTCTCCATCCCCCGCGTCATCGATGGTCATCGCCTCCCCGACCGACCGCTCTTGGTGCTCTGCGCGTACCTGTTGGTGCTCTTCACGCTGCTCGTCCAAGGGACCAGCCTCTCTCCGATCTCCCGCCTGGTGCGGCTCCCCGCCAATGGTGCAGAGCGTCACCGCCGCCTCGCAGAAGCGCGCGTGGCCGCGGTCGACGCGGGGCTCCAGCGGCTCGACGAGTTGCTTCAAGACGATCCCCAGCCCGAAGACGTGGTGGCCCCCTTGCGTCAGAGCGCGTCGCAACGGCGACAGCGAAGCGAGGACCGCCTCGCGATGCTGGGAGCGGAGCAGGACGGGCAAGCCAACGGCGACCGGCCCGAGTCACGCACCGAGATCCGCCGACGGCTGCGCATGGCGATGATCGACGCGCAGCGCGAGGAGCTTCTCCAATGGAGAGATTCCGGACGTCTTCCCGACCGCGATCTCCGGACGCTCCAGCGCGAGCTCGATCACGAGGAGGGCCTGCTCTGACCCTCGCGCAGGCCTGCGCGGGATGCGCCACCTCGGGACGCGCCATCGCCCTCCCGCCGGGAACCCGGCTGGGAGGGCGATGGGCCGTTGCTGGCTCCGGTGCCCGCTGTCAGGAACGGGCGCCAGGGTGTGGAGCGCTCACGCCGCCTTGGCGGCCTGCTCCGACAGCGACTTCGGGAACTCAACGCTTAGCGGCGTCCGGCGGATGTGCCAGAGGCCCATGCCGGTCAGCACCAGCATGAGGGCCGCTGCGCTGAATGCCGCCAGCGCCCCGTCGAAGGCCAGCTGCCCGAAGATCGAGAAGCCGTACGCCTCGAGCAACATCGCCCGGAGCGTCGTGCCCTGGAATACCGTTTGCACCTCACCAGCGAGTGACGCTGTGGTGGGGTTGGCGCGCGAGGCGCTGCTCACCTTGGCATAGACACCACCGTAGGGCATCTGAGACAGGTGGATACGGATGAAGTGTGTCGCGTAGATCTGCGCCTGCTGTCCCGTCGTCACCATCTTCCCGGCATACGGCGACATGTAGGGAACCATTGTCGTGGTGACCTCATGGCCTGTGGGGTGCGCAAGCTGAGCCTTGGTCGGGAAGTACACCTGCTGAAGGGCCAGCTGGTTGTGCACCTGGTCGTTGGCGAAGCTGTTGCCCCACAAGAGAAGCGCGCCCGCCGCGATGAGGACCACAGTGAGCACCGCTCCGAGTGCCGTGAGGATCAGGTCGAACGTCTTGCGTTTCATTGTCTGCGCTCCATTTCGTGACCCGTTCGGTCGTTCTGACGCCCCCTCTTGGAACGTCCTACCGAAAGCGTGCGCCGCGCGCCGCCCTCCATGGGAGGGCCGGAGGTCCCAGCACGTGAGGACGAAAGTCCCAACGTCGCGGGGCTTCCGGCGGCTCAGGACGCCCAGGAGACGCGCTCGAGCCGGTGGCGCAACGTCGCGAGCGCGCGCATCTCGATCTGGCGCACGCGCTCGGGTGAGATGGACAGCGCTGCACCCACATCCGCCGCGCTACGGGGCCCGTCCGACGACCCGATGCCGTAACGGAGCCGGATGACGGTCGCGGCCGACGCCGACAGGTGGCCCAGCAGCCTCTCGACCTCGCGGGGAAGCACGGCGGTGACCGCGCTGTCGCCGACGTCCACCGAGGGGTCCGCAACGAGCTCGCCGAGCTCGTTGCCGTCTTCGTCGATCGGTGCGGACATCGAGACGACCGGCGCCGAAGCTCGCCGGATCGCGACCACGTCCGCCATGCGGATGCCGGTCTCTTCGGCGAGCTCCTGCGCGCCGGGTGAGTGGCCGAGCGTGTGCTCGAGCTGATCGGCGGTGTCCGACAGTGCGCGCGCCTGGTCGCGCCGATGGCGGGGCAGCCGCACGGGCGACGAGAAGTCCCCGACCGCCTGCGCGACCCCTTTGCGGATCCACCACGTCGCGTAGGTGGAGAACTTGTAGCCGCGGCGCCAGTCGAAGCGCTCGATCGCGTGCAGGAGCCCGATGTTCCCCTCCTGGACCAGGTCCGAGAAGTCCACCCCCCGGTGCTGGTAGCGCTTGGCGATGGAGACGACGAGCCGGAGGTTGGACCTGGTGAAGTCCTGGCGGGCCCGACGACCCACCGCGACCGATTCTTCAAGCGCTTGGCGCTGTCGCCGGCTCAGGCGGCGTCTGGCCTGCAGCTCCCTCGCGGCACGCTCGCCCTCCTCGATCATCTGGGCGAGTCGGACTTCCTCGGCGCGCGAGAGAATGGCGTGCCAGCCGAGCTCGTCGAGGTACAGGCGCATGAGGTCGAGGTCGCGCTGGCGAGGCTGCTCACCGGCACCGCCCCGGTCGTGCTCGGACATCGCCGTCCTCCGTTCCCCGGCATGACACCACTGCCGGCAGTACCTCCCACAAGTAACCCCGCTGTCGTGCAGCGGCTAGGGGCCGAAGTCCCCTTCCGGGGTTGCACGGGACCTTCGACCCGTTGCACGGGACCTTCGACCCGTCGCACGGGACCTTCGACCCTCCCGACGTGCCCTCCGGCGAGGGACGCTTGTGAGTGGAGGAAAGAGAAGTGACCGTCACCTTTACCGTCGCCAACGAGCGTCCGCTGCCCAACACTCGCGCACGAAGACGTGCACCGTTCACTTCGACGCTCTTCGCGTTGGTGATGGGCGCGTCGGCGACGGTCGCCGTTGCGGGCCTCCCCGCGGTGGCCGGTGCCTCCGGTACGCCGACCGCGGGTCCGGCTGCGGGTTCCGTCGCGACGCTTCCGCTGAGCCGGCTTCTCTCGCTCGCGCAGCACGGCGACGTGCGCTCCGCAGTCCTGGACACAGGGACCGACACCGTGACCGGCGCGTTCGCGACTGGTGATGCCGTGCGCCACTACCAGTCCGTCTACCCCGCGGGATACGGGGTGCGCCTCGCAGAGCAGCTCATCGGCGATCACGTGACGCTGTCTGCAGCCCCTGGCGTCGCGTCGTCGTCCGGAGTCGGGATTGCCACGGTCGGCATGGTGCTCGTCGGGCTCGTGGCGATCCTCCTCCTTGCGACCCGCCGTCGCCGCGGCGCAGGCAAGGGCGCGGGAAGGGTCGGCGGCTCACAGTCCGCGGCCAACCCGGCAGGGTTCGCAAAGGGCCATGGAGAGCAGGTCGAAGTGCCTCCGACGCGCTTCAGCGACGTTGCGGGGCTCGACGAGGCTGTCGAGTCGCTCGCCGAGCTCGTCGACTACCTGCGTGATCCGGACAAGTACCAGGCCGCCGGCGCGGACCTCCCTCGCGGCTTCCTGCTCGTCGGGCCGCCCGGCACGGGCAAGACGCTGCTCGCCCGGGCGGTCGCAGGCGAAGCGGGGGTGCCGTTCTTCGCGATCGGGGCCTCCGAATTCGTCGAGAGCTACGTCGGAGTCGGCGCCGCGCGGGTGCGGGCGCTGTTCGACCGGGCTCGGGGTGCAGGCTCGGCGATCGTCTTCATCGACGAGCTCGACGCGATCGGCAGGTCTCGCAGCAGCCACTCGGTGCCCGGCAACGAAGAACGGGAGAGCACGCTCAACCAGCTGCTCGTCGAGATGGACGGCTTCTCCACGTCGGCGTCGGTCATCGTGCTCGCCGCCACGAACCGCCCGGACATCCTCGACCACGCGCTGCTCCGTCCTGGACGCTTCGACCGGCAGATCGCGGTGCCGACCCCCGACCGGCACGGAAGGGTGCACATCCTGGACCTCTACTTCCACCGCCGCACCGTCGCGCCGGACGTGGACCCCGACGTGCTCAGCCGGAGGACGGCGGGCTTCAGCGGCGCGGACCTTGCCAACCTGGTGAACACTGCGGCACTGCTCGCCGTGCGTGCGGGAAAGGCCGCCATCACGAGCAGCGAGCTCGACGAGGCGCTCGCGACCGTCGCCCTGGGTCCCGCCCGCAAGTCGGCGGTGGTGGCGGCAGAAGACCGCCGGATCACGGCTTGGCACGAGGCGGGCCACGCGCTCGTCGGGCTGTGGCTGGAGCATGCGGCGGACCCGATCTCGGTCTCGATCGTCCCCCGCGGGCAGGCGGGCGGCGTGACGTGGTTCCCCGGACACGACGACATGTTCCTCACGCGGCGCCAGGCGACCGCTCAGCTCGCCGTCGCCATGGCTGGGCGTGCCGCAGAGGAGCTCCTCCTCGGCGACGACTTCACCCAGGGCGCGGCGCAGGACTTCCGAGCCGCCACGGACCTCGCACGCAGGATGGTGACCGAGTACGGCATGGGGTCCATGGGGCCGGGCTTCGTCCTTCCCGAAGAGATGCACATCGGCGTCCTGGCCGAGCGCGTGCACGCATCGGTCCAAGCGCTCCTCGAAGAGGCGCTCGACTGCGCGCGCCGCCTCCTCGGCCCTTCACGCGAGATCCTCGAGCGTGTGGCGGGCCGGCTCGTCGAAGACGAGACGCTCGACAGCGCGACGCTGCTGGAGCTCGCTGGCAGGATCCCCCCCGCCGGCACCTATCCCCACAGGGCGCTTCGAGCCGAGCCCGCCCGACCACCTGACGGCCCCGCGGTCGCCGGTGCCGCCTGAGGTGGGCACCGGGCCGCCCGGGGCGGAGCGTCCGCCGCTCATGCATGCCGACGCGCTCGAGACGCACATGTCGGTGCTGTTCTTCTACGGCGACAACGTGGTCAAGGTCCGCAAACCTGTGAGCTACGGCTTCGCCGACTTCAGCGACCCCGAGCAGCGGCGGGCGGACTGCTGGCGCGAGGTGGACTTGAACCGGCGCCTGTCCCCCGACGTGTACGTCGGAACGGCGACGGTGTTCGTGAACGGGCACACTGCCGAGCACGCCGTCGTCATGCGCCGGCTGCCCGCCACACGCAACCTCGCGTCGATGGTCCAAGCGGGCGAGAACGTCGACGCGGAGCTCGAGTCGGTCGCCCGGGTGCTCGCGAGGTTCCACGAGCACGCCCCACGGTCCGCTGCCATCTCCGCGTCGGCGACGGCGGACGCGCTCTGGCAACGTTGGCAGGCAACCGAAGAGGAGCTCGGCCGCTTCATCGGTCCCCACATCGACATCGGCGACTACCGCCGGCTCGCCGCGCTTGCCCAACGTTTCTTGAGAGGGTGGGGCCCGCTGCTCGACAGCCGGATCGCTACGGGCGCGGTCTGCGACGGCCACGGCGACCTGCAGGCTGCCGACATCTTCTGCATGCCGGACGGGCCGAGGCTGCTCGACTGTCTGGAATTCGACGATCAGCTGCGCCACGGTGACGTGCTCGCCGACGCCGCCTTTCTCGTCCAGGATCTCGAACGCATGGGCGCACACCGCGAGGGGCGGCTCTTCGTCGACGCGTACCGCAGGTCATCGGGCATCGAGCAGCCCGAGACGCTCCTCCATTTCTATGTTGCGGCGCGCGCCCACGTGCGCCTCCTCGTCGAGTGCCTTCGCCTCGAGCAGGGACTCGACGCACTCGCCCACGAGCCCGCGGCGGTGCTCGCACAGGCCCTCTCCCACGTGGAGATGGCGATCCCGCGCCTCGTGCTCGTCGGCGGTCTTCCGGGGACCGGCAAGTCGACCCTCGCCTCATGGGTCGGCGAGGAGCTCACGGCAACCGTCCTCTCGAGCGACCGGGTGCGCGCGGAGGACCCGGCGGCAGAGACCGGTCCCGTCCCGTTCGGCACTGGGCTCTACGCCTTCGAGCGAAGGCTCGACGTGTACGACGAGCTCCTTGCGCAGGCGAGGGCTCTGCTCGTCGAGGGACGATCTGTCGTGATCGACGCCACGTGGTCGAGTGCGGTCTTCCGTCAGCGCGCAGCGGAGGTCGCGCGCTCGTCGTCCTCCGGGCTCCTCGAGGTCGAGTGCCGTTGCACACAGGCAGCGAGGGCTGACCGGATCCTCGGTCGCAGCGAGGCCCGGCGACGCGAGTCGGACGCGACGCCCGAGGTGGCCGATTCGCTCGCCGCGGCAGCGGACCCCTGGCCCGGCGCCCACGTCGTGGACACTTCCGGCCCGCTCGACGAGACCCGCAAGTCCGCTCTCGACGTGCTCCGCTCCGGGGTCTCGGAGCGATGACGCCGCTCCACCGATGATCCACACCGTCGCACCGACCGCGGGCAGCCCGTGGCAGACTCTGGGTATGGCTCTGCGGGTCTTCCTCGTCGACGATCACGAGGTCGTGCGCGCCGGGCTCCGCTCGTTGGTCGAGTCCGAGGAAGATCTCATCGTCGTCGGCGAAGCCGGAACCGTCCAGGACGCCCTCGTCCGGATCCCACTCGCCAAGCCGGACGTCGCGATCCTCGATGTGCGCCTCCCCGACGGGAGCGGCATCGAAGTGTGCCGGCAGATCAGGTCGGACCACCCGGAGATCGCCTGCCTGATGCTGACCTCCTATGCGGACGACGAGGCACTGCTCGCGGCGATCATGGCGGGAGCGGCCGGCTATGTCCTCAAGCAGGTGGGGGGCACCGACCTCGTCGCCGACATCCGCAAGGTTGGAGCAGGGGGCACGCTGCTCGATCCGAAGCTCACCGAGCGCGTGCTCGAACGGCTGCGTCGCGGACCGCAGGAGGACCATCGGCTCGCCTCGCTGACGGCCCAGGAACGCCGCATCCTCGACCGCATCGCCGAAGGGCGCACCAACCGTCAGATCGGCGAGGAGCTCTTTCTCGCCGAGAAGACGGTCAAGAACTACGTGTCCAACCTGCTCGCGAAGCTGGGCATGGAGCGACGCACGGAGGCGGCGGTCTTCGCAACCAAACTGCACGAGCGACAGGCGTCGCTCGACCGTCAGGAGCCGTCCGGAGGGTCGTGACCGACCGCGGCGCGCAACGTTCGGCGTGCCCGGGCAGCTACGACATCGACGCCGGCCGCCGCGAGCTCGCCTTCAAGTCTTTGGCGCTCGCGCGTGGGGAGCGTGAACCGCTCCACGTCGCAAGGGATCGCGTGCAGCCGACAGAGCTTGATCAGCGTCCGGTCGTACTGGATCTCCGTCGCGATGCGCGACGACGCGTCGGGCGAAGCTGAGCTCGACGCCGGCCAGTTGAACTTGAGGCGCTCTCGCAGCGCGGCGAGCTCCTCCAAGAGGCGCTTCTCGCTCGGAGGGCTCTTGACCACCGCATCGCCGTCGACTGTCAGGGACATGGCAAGGAGCTCGCTGTACATCGACATCATCGCCAGTCTCGTGTTCTCCCGACTTGCCGCCTTCGCCGACCGTTCCCGTGAGGCGGCCTCGTCACCACTCTTGGATCACGGTTGTCGAACCAACAGGGTCCTCGGTCACATGGGGCTCCCACGTCGCCGGCGGCGCGAGCCACCGGAGGCCCCGGAGCACCACGGCTAGGATCTCGGCGGTGCCCCACCGGCGCATCGACGATCCAGCCACGCTGCGCCGCCTCCTCGAGGCGGTCCTCCTCCTCGAGGCGGATCTCAGCCTTCCGGTGCTCCTTCGTCACTTCGTCCAGGAGGCCTGCTCGATGACCCGCGCCCGGTACGGGGCGCTGGGCGTGCTCAACGAGCAACGGACCGCTCTCGAGGAGTTCATCACGGTCGGCCTGGGAAAGGACCAGGAGCGGGCGATCGGGAAGCGGCCGACCGGGCTCGGCGTCCTCGGCCTCCTCATCGTCGACCCGAAACCGTTGCGGCTGAGGAACATCGCGGACCATCCCGACAGCGCGGGGTTCCCCCCGGGCCACCCCGAGATGCACTCCTTCCTCGGGGTCCCAGTCGGCGCTCACGACGAGGTGTACGGCAACCTCTACCTCACCGACAAGATCGGAAGCGTGGAGTTCACGAGCGAGGACGAGGCTCTCGTGACCGCCTTCGCACAGGCGGCCGGCATCGCCATCGAGAACGCGCACCTCCACGAGCGCGTCCAGCAGGTGGCGGTGCTCGAGGACCGAGACCGCATCGCAAGGGATCTCCACGACGCGGTGATCCAGCGGCTCTTCGCGGTCGCCCTCAACCTCCAAGGCGTCGCCCGCCCACCGCTCGAAGGCGAGGCCCTCGAACGCGTGCAGCGCGCGATCAGCGACCTCGACGACACCATCCGGCAGATCCGCTCGTCCATCTTCGAGCTCTCGCAGACAGAGGCCTCGCGCCCGGGCATCCGGGCAAGCGTGCTCGCCCTCGTCCGCGAGCTGCGGCCGGTCGTCGGCTTCGACGTCTCTGTGTCATTCGAAGGACCGGTCGACATGGCGATTCCCGAGCCGGTCACCGAGCACCTGCTCTTTACGATCCGAGAGGCGCTCACCAACGTCGGCCGGCACGCCGAGGCCTCCAGGGCGTCCGTCTTGGTTCGCGTCGACGCCAACGTGCTGTCCCTCGAGGTCGTCGACGACGGTCGGGGCATCCCGCCCGCGGGTGGTGGCCGGACCCTCGCGACCGGCCTGGGTCTCGAGAACCTCCGCAGGCGCGCGGAACGGCTGGGCGGAGAGATGGTGCTCGGCAGGCCCGACGGTGGCGGCACGTCGCTCGTCTGGCGCGTACCGATCTGAGCGTGCCACTCGTCACCGGGCCGTTCGACCCTGTCTGCTGAACGTCCGCCGGGGTCCAATGGACCCAGTGCACTACCGCCGGCCGGGGCGCTGGTCACGGCGGACACCCGACGCACGGGGTCCGTCGACTTCTGCAAGGAGCCACCATGAAGACGGCAACGGGTCTCAGCTCCCTTCGTGCACAGCGGGAACAGCGGTCGAAGCGGGCACAGCGGGCACAGCGGGCGAAGCGTGCGAAGCGTGCGAAGCGTGCGCGACGCGCTGCGCCGTCGGTGCCGGCCCAGAGGACGGGACGGGCCGCGCTGAGCCCCTACGTGATGGAGGACGTCGCCTTCACGCGGGAGGAGATCCGTCGGGCGCGCGAAGCCGCGTGACGTTCCCGGACGGGGCCGGGACCACGACAACGGGGACCGGCGCCCGCTCGACGAGTCCGAGGCTGGTGCTGCCGAGCAGGGTTCCCGGGTGCGCGCCGGTCCCACGAGTGCCCACCACGAGCAGCTCCGCCGCGTGCTCGCCCTGCGCGCTGCGGGACAACACCGAGCCAGGATCGCCGTCGAAGACGCACCATTCGAGGTTGGCGGCGTCCACGCCCTCGTCGGCGGCGATCGAGCGGGCGCGCCGTTCGTGCGCGACGAGCGGCGCGAGTCCCGCGTGCTCGAGGAGGCCCACCGCGTGGACGACCTTCAAGATGGCTCCAAGGGCTGATGCCAGCGATGCCGCCCATCGCAGCGCTGCCTCGGAGTCCGAAGAGCCGTCGAAGCCGACGGCGATGCAGGTCGGCGTGCTCATGCTCTCCCTCCCGGGCCCCGACGACCACGCTCTGTGACCGGCGCGTCGAGCGAGCCGGCGCCGAGCACGAGGTCCCATGCCTCGTCGACGGCCCGCTTGCGGTCCCGTGCCCCCGTCCGCACCGCCTCTGAGCCCGGCCCCCCGAACGTCGGCTCCTCGGGTGGGGCGACATCGCCGAGGAGCGCCCCAACCGTCGCGGCGGTCGAGCGTCGCACGGCCTGCAGGTCGTAGCCCCCCTCCAAGAAGAGCACCAGCCGCCCCGGCGCCGGTGCGAGCCCGGCGACAGCCCGCGCGAGCAAACCGAAGTCGGCGCTCGACAGCGACAGCTCCGCGAGCGGGTCGGCGCGGTGGGCGTCGTACCCGCACGACACAAGGACCCAGTCGGGTCGGAACGCCGCGACCGCGGGCGCGACCACGTCGTCCATCGCCAGGCGTAGCACGTCCCCCGTCGCGCCCGGCGGCACGGGAACGTTGAGCGTGGTGCCGATCGCGGCCGCGCCGCCCACCTCCTCCGGCCTCCCGGTGCCCGGGTACAGGGGCCACTGGTGCGTCGAGGCGTACAGGACGGACGGCTCGTCCCAGAAGATCTCCTGGGTGCCGTTGCCATGGTGGACGTCCCAGTCCACGATCGCGACGCGCGCGCCGCGCGAGACGAGTGCGGCGGCCGCGACAGCGATGTTGTTGAGGAGACAGAAACCCATGCCGCGACTCCGCTCGGCATGATGGCCGGGCGGCCGCACGGCGACGAACGCGACGCCCTCGTCTCGCGAGCCCAGCGCGTCGATCGCCGCGAGCCCGGCACCGGCCGCGCGCAACGCGGCATCCCACGATGTGCCCGTGACATAAGTGTCTGGATCGAGCGCACCTCCTCCTCGCCGGGAAAATGCCGCGAGATCGTCGAGGTACTGCTCGTCGTGGACCCGGAGGAGGTCGTCTCGGCCGGCGGGAACGGCGTCCACGGTGATGACGTCGCTCCCG
>JAJZMN010000091.1 GCA_021850345.1 Actinomycetes bacterium
GTCTCGTCCCCCCCGGGGTGATCCGCTGCATCCGCTCGCGCGGTCTGTACGCTGTCAGGAGATGAGCGCGTCGGCCATGGACACGGACGAACTGCCGGTGCTCTTGCCCGAGTTGCCCCCGATGGTGCCCATGGTCGCCGCCGAGGGACGAGTCCCGCTCTCGGACCGCCGGTCCTTGCGCGACGCTCGGCGAAAGGCCCGTCAGCTCCGCCGCCTGTACGCGGTCGGCGGGCTTGCCGTGCTCGCCGGGGTCTTCGCCGCGACCGTCCTCGTCGTGGTGGCCCGTTGACGCTTCCCGGTGCGGCGCTCGCCGCCGCCGCCGCCGCCGACGAGAAGCTCGGCAACGACACGGTCGTGCTCGCCATGGACGACGCCCTGGGCGTCGTCGACGCGTTCGTCGTGACGAGCGGACGCAACGTGCGTCAGGTCCGGACCCTTGTCGAGGAGATCGAGCGGCAGGTGAAAGTGCGCGCCGGGCGGCCACCGCTGAGCGTCGAAGGACTGCGCGACGCCACGTGGGTCCTCATGGACTACGGCGATTTCGTCGTGCACATCTTCTTGGAAGAGCTCCGGACGTTCTACGATCTCGAGCACCTCTGGATCAGCGCACCGAGAGTGCGCTGGCGCGAGGAGGCGACGGGCTGAGACAGGACCCGCGTCCGCACGCCGGCCCGCGTGCCGGCGTCAGGGCGTCGTGGTCGCGGGCGTCGTCGGTGTCAGCAGCGAGGCGTACTGCACCTCGTGGACTGCCCCCGTCCAGAGGCGGCCCGTCTCGAGCGGCACTTCGGTTTGTGCTCCCGCAATCTCGAAGATCACCCCGGCGCCGGGCATGACCGACGTCACCGTGGAGACGACCTGGGCCACGCCGAGGATCCAGCGGTAGCCCGAGAGCGTGCCGAAGTTCGCGTTGAAGTTGAGCGTGACCGTCTTCTTCTTGGCTGTCTGATCGCTCGAGAGGAGACGGATCCGGATTCCGAGCGCGGTCGTGAAGCCGTCGGCTCGCTCGGACGTCGTGGGACCGGCGAGGAGCGCTCCGATGACCGTCGTCGCCTTGGGGGGCGACGGGACCACCCGGGTGACCGAGCGCAGCCGGCCGTCGGGCACCAGGAAGAAGACGTCCACCCGTGTGCAGCCGCTCTTTGTGCACGGGCTGCTCGTCGGTTGGCTGACGGGGTTCCTCGGTTTGACCTGTCGCGCCGAGACCGGACTCGCGGAAGGTTGGGTCGGGATGCCGCAGGCCGCCAGGGCGAGCCCTGCGGCGGCCACCGCAGCGAGGGGCCCAAGCGCACGGCGCAGCCGTCTCATGCTGCGCCGTCCTCGTCGGCCGGCCCGGCGTCGTGCGGCCCGGCGACGTGCGGCCCGGCGTCGGCCGGCCCATGAGCCGCCTCGTCCTCGGTCGGCTCGTCTCCAGGTTCGCCGAGCTGGCCGGGAAGCTCGATCGTGAACCGCGCGCCGCCCCCCTCCGCCTCGTCGGCCCAGACCTTCCCCCCCTGGAGCCGGACGTGCTCGGCGACGAGCGCGAGGCCCAGCCCGGTGCCCGTGCCGGCGCCTCGCTGGAACGCCGCATGGCCTCGGTAGAAGCGCTCGAAGACCCGCGTCCGCTCGGTCGGTGGGAGACCGGGTCCCGCATCTTCCACGGAGACCCGCACCGCGCGCCCGCGGCTTCCGACGCGCCCGCCCGGCTCGACACGGACGGCGGTGGCGCCGCCGCCGTAGAGGGACGCGTTCTCGATCAGGTTCGATATCACCCGTTCGAATCGCCGCTTGTCGACCCACAGGCGCGTGCCGTTCACCGCCGAGTCGACCTCCACGGGGGGAGGCGGCGTTTCGATCGGGAGGGACCGATGCGCGGCGGCGACCGCCCGCCGGACGAGCTCACCGGGGTCGACCTCTTCGAGCGAGACGTCCGCGGACCCGCTGTCGGATCGAGAGATCTCGAGGAGGTCTCCGACCATTCGCTGGAAGCGGCGCACGTCGGCGGAGAGGAGCTCGAGCGCTCGCCGGCCCTGGGGGGTGATGGACTCCGCCTGCGTCTCGAGCACTTCGAGGCTCGCGCCGAGCGTGGTGAGCGGCGAGCGAAGCTCGTGGCTCACGTCCGAGGTGAAGCGCCTCTCGCGTTCGATGCGCTCCTGGAGCTGGTCGACCATCCGGTTGAACGAGCTCGTCAGCGCGGCGAGGTCAGGGTCGCCGGCCGTCGAGACGAGGCGGGTCCCGAGGTCACCGCCGGCGATCGCCACGGCCGCGCGCGAGACGCCGGTGAGCGGGCGGAGGGATCGGCCGCTCGCCCAACGGCCCAGCGCGGCCCCGAGGACGGTGGTCACGACGCCCGCGCCGAAGAGTGCGAGCGCGAGGACCCGAAGGGTGTGGGCGAGGTCGCTGATGTTGAAGATCTCGAAGTAGGCGCCGTGGATCGACTTGATGGGTACGCCGACGGCGATCTGGGGCGCGCCGTGGAGGATGTAGGTCTGCGACGCCGCCGTGTGCTGGCGGATGACCATCGAGCGCAATGACGCGGGGACCGCGTCCTGGGTCACGGTGAATGTCCGCCCGTACCATGTGCCTCCTTCTTCGAGGAGCGAATGGGAGCGTGATGTGACCGTTGTCAGGGTCTGGTCGATCGGTGTCCCGGCGACGACGTGCTGACCGACGTATGTGGCGTTCAGCAAGGCCTCGTGGATGACTGTGCGCTCCCGGTCGCCCACGAGGAAGTGACGCGTGGTGAAGTAGCTGATGGCGCCCATGCTCGCCGAGAGCACCAACGCGCCGAGGGCGAACATCACCGTGACCCGCGCTCTCAGGCCGAGGCGGGTCCACAGTGGTGCGGAACGCGCCGTCGATCGCGGCTCAGGGCACAAGCTTGTAGCCCATGCCTCGAACGGTGAGGATGTGGCGGGGGAGCGCCGGGTCGGGCTCGACCTTCGTGCGGAGGCGACGGATGTGGACGTCGACGAGGCGCCCGTCCCCGAAATAGTCGTAGCCCCAGACCCGGTCGAGGAGCTGCTCGCGACTGAGTACCTTGTTCGGGCTCGAGGCGAGCTCGCACAGCAAGCGGAACTCGGTCTTGGTGCAGTGGACCTCGGTACCGTCCTTGCGACGCAGGACCCCTTCTTCGGGGACGAGCTCGAGGTCGCCGAACGCGAGGACCGTAGGCTCATCGTCGACCGGGCGCACGCGCCGGAGCAGGGCCCGGATCCGCGCCCCGAGCTCCTTGGTCACGAACGGCTTGGTCACGTAGTCGTCGGCGCCGGCCTCCAACCCTGCGACGACGTCGTGGGTGTCCGAGCGGGCGGTCACGATGATGATCGGCACCGCACTCTGGCGCCGGAGCGCACGGCAGCACTCGAAGCCTTCCATACCGGGCAGCATGAGTTCGAGGAGGGCAATGTC
>JAJZMN010000179.1 GCA_021850345.1 Actinomycetes bacterium
GTCGCGCTCCTCGTCACCTTCAGGGAGCAGGTAGGCGTCTCGACACGCATCTCGACCTCCGCCGACGCGCAGGTCACCTCCGCGTACTTCGTCCGCGACGTCGAGAGCGCGATGTACGTGACGACGACTCCGACCCCTGCAGGCGGCTCGGTGGCGTGGCCGTCCACAGCCGGCCAGCCGGCCGCCTGCGGCTCGGGGACAGCGCTGATCGTGAGCCTCGCCTGGCCGAGCGGCCAGCAGCCGATCAACGACGGAGCCACCGTCGTGTCCTACTGGCGGATGCAGAACGGCCTCCTCGAGCGCGAGCTGTGCCAAGGGTCGGCGTCGCCTTCGTCGGGCATCACCTCGCGCGACTTCCTCTCCCCGTTCGCCCACGCGCTCCTCTCGTGCGTCGCGTCCGAGACATGTGCGGCAGCGGCCACACAGTGGGTCCCGGCGACCACGGTCTCGGGCCTGACCCTCGCGGTGACCGAGCACCTCACCAAGGGGAAGTACGATTACAGCCTGACCGCGGCTCCCCGCGCGAGCAGCACGCAGGGCGCGTACGCCCACACAACTTCTGGTACACCGCACACAGCTACAAAGCCACCGCCGCTCCTCGCCCTTGGTGCCGGTCTCGGCGTCGTGACAGAGAACAGCAGCGGCCACCACAGGACCGTCATCCACGTCGTCACAGGCGACGCCGTGCTCAACACAGGCTACTTCAGGATGACCACCGGGACGGCCTTCACAGCGCCGGTCATCCAGGTGATGAAGACAGCCTGCAACAAGGCGACATACGGACTCGCCAAGTGCACAGGCACGATCTGCGCCAATACAAAGCACACGTGTGCGCCGCCCAGGCCACCAAGAACAGTGTGGACAGTCCTGGCTTCACCGACGAAGGACCCGTTCGCGACGCTCCCCGATCCGACACCCGTCGCGCGCACACTTCCCCTCATCACGACATGCCGGCCGCACGCAGGCACGCTCGCGCCCGGCGAGTACGACTGCGGGGGGACACCCCTCACCCTGACAGGTAACGGGACCACAGTGACGCTCGCACACGGGATCTACATCTTCGACACAGGCCTGCAGGTGAACGGCAACGCCACCCTCACCGGCCACACAGTCCTCGTCTACCTGCCGTGCAAGCACGGCACGTTCGACAAGTGGGTTCCAGCCGGGACGAAGGCTGCGACCTGCTCGGAAGGGTTCCAGGTGAGCAACGGGCTGGTCACAATGACCCCCCTGGGGACAGCGCCGTACGGGAACCTCTGGTTCTGGCAGAACGTCGGAGACGCCACGACCGCGAGCATCCACGGGCAGGGGGCGATCAGCGTGTCGACAGGCGTCCTCTATGCGCCCGGCGCCACAGTGGACCTGTCGGGTCTCGGCACACAGAACACGGTCGGTGCGATCGTCGCAAGCACGTTCCGTGTGGCGAACAGCCAGGTCACGGTGAAGGGCTTCGGGGGCTGATGAGACCTCCGCGGCCGTTCGGACACCGGATGCGCGATGAGCGAGGCGACAGCCTCATCGAGGTGCTCTTCGCGGTGGTCATCATCGCGCTCGCCGCCGGACCGCTCATCGGCGCGCTCTTGGAGTCGATCGCAGCCTCGGCAGAGCATCGCGGCCTCGCGACGGCCGACACGCTTTTGAAGAGCTTCGCCGAGACCGCGGTCTCCGAGATCCAGACCTCCCCCCTTCAGGGCACCGCCTACCAGGCGACCACTACACCTTCCTACCGGCTCCTCTCCAACCCGTCGAAGATGAGCGGACCGGTCACAACAGTCGTGACGGTGTTCGTCACGGGCTTCCCCGCGACATCGGCGTTCACGGTGAAAGTCGGGGGGAAGACAGCAGCGCTGGACGGGGTCACGCAGTACGGTTCCGCCGGATCCGCCGGCGCGCGGCTCACGTTCGCGATCCCAGGGACACTTGCATCGGCGCCGACGCCATACCCGATCACGGTGAGTAGCTCGAGCGGGGGTCCAGCGGTGTCCCTCCCCGGGACCGGCTTCCAGGTGACCACAGCAGGCTCGGGTAGCTCGGCGACGAAGACACCGTACAAGGCCTACGAGGTCGAGGTCGCGTCCGTAACGTGCTGGACACCGACGGCCACCTCCTTCAGCGCGTGCAGCACAACCGACAAAGGCTCCGGACTGCAGCTCCTGACATTCTCCGCGAAGGGCCCTTCCGGCACCCTCGGCACGCTCGGGGTCGTCGTGCGCGACCCGAGCCACACGTGAGGCCGTCGCATGATGGGTGAGCGCCGGACGCCAGGAGGGCCACTCCAGGCGGTGCGCGCACTGAAAGCGGCGATCGCGCAGAAGCGGTCCCACGCGGACGACGCCGGCGCAGCCCTCATCCTTGCCCTCGTGTTCCTGATCGTCGCCGCGCTCACCTTGACCGCGCTCGTCACCTTCGCGGGAACGGGGCTCTTGGACACCGCGGGGTTCACCTCGCAGCGGAGCCTCCAGTACGGTGCGAACGGCGCGGTGGAGATCGCGATCCAGCGTGTGCGGTACGAGGCCACATCCTACTCGGCGCTCGAGAACTGCCTCGGGACCACACCAAGCAGCTCCGTGCAGCTCACCGAGTACCAGCGGACGGCCCAGTACCGCGTCTACTGCAAGGGGACAGCGGTTCCCGAGCCGACATTCTCGTCGAGCGCGTACGTGAGCGGCACCACGGTCACCACAACGCGGCTGTTCACCACCGCGCACGCGTCGTTCGTGGGGTACGGCTTCAGCGTGGTGGGCACGAGCACGGTGACGAGCATCGTCGCAGAGACAACGTCCGCGCACACGGTGCAGTTGAAGACCTTGGCGCAGTCAGGGACCGAAACGGTCGAGCTCATCCCGCCCTACCAGCGGCTCGTCACGTTCTACGCCTGCAGGGCGACAACATGCAGCGTGGTCACCACACACACAGTGACAAAGATGACACCGGCGAAGGTCCTCGTGAAGGCCGTGGTGGGCTTCGGCGACCTCGCGTCCACAGGGGCGGACACATGCAGCACAGCGAGCATCAGGACCTGCGGGGAGTCGATGATCGTCACCCAGTGGACCGTGTCCAGCGCCAACCACTGATGCTCTGCCGCGACGGACGAGGACACGGCCTGTGCGTGAGTCGGTGACGACATGAGCATGCGGACTGCGATGCACGGAGCGCAGCTGCCGTACCAGGTGTTGGCGGGCGTCGTCCCCGTGCGCGGTGGCTGGCTCGTGGCCAGCGCGAAGTGGCAAGGGGCGACCATCGCCCCCGAAGAGCCCCACGTGTCCGCCCGGTTCATCGACGTGCTCGACTACAAGCCCGCCTACCGGGTGATCGCCGTCTTCGCCCCGATCGGCTTGCTCGACGAGCCGCGGGC
>JAJZMN010000065.1 GCA_021850345.1 Actinomycetes bacterium
CGCGTCCAGGCGTTGACGATGCGGTCGACCTCGTCGCCGTTAAGCAGGTGCAGCACGCGCCTGATCGTCGACTCCTCGGGTGCGACGCGACGAGCCTGGGACGGCGAGTAGAAGCAGCCGAGGCGCTCGAGCGCCTCGGTGGGAAGCGAGCTGGCGACCTCGCCGATCGCGATCAGGCTCGTCGCGCCGCGGAAGGTGCCAAGCGTCGCGATCGCAAGGATCTGCCCGACCTGGTGGCGGACACCGCGTCGGCTTCGTGGGTCGGGGATGGATCTGAACGCCTCGAGCAGCCCCGACAGGTCGAGGCGGTTGAGGTCAGGGACGCGCACATTGCTCCTCTCTGTGATCGCCGGGTGGTCAAAGGGCAGGGCGAGCAGCCTCGTCGCGTCACGGCGAAGCGCTCTCAGCCAGTACGCTTTCTGCCCTCCGTGGTGCACGAAGCGCCCGGCGCGGCGGGCGTAGCCGCTCGTGTAGCCCAACAGCGCGAAGTTCGAGGCCTGATAGCAGGTGCCGCGATGGCGCGAGGGGTCAGTGAAGGTCTCCACCGCGACGACCCCGTGCCCCCAGCGCCTCTCGAAGTCGGCCGAGAGGCGGTGCAGCACCCTGACGAGCACCTGTGAGGCGAGGTTCGGGCGGCGATAGGCCTCAAGGATCAGGAATCGCTGGTTGTTCGTCAGGTAGCGCAGGCGCCGGTAGCGCTGGGGGTCGCTCCAGCCGAGCAGCTCCTCGCGGGCCGCGACGCAGAGCGCGGCCGAGCCGAAGCCGATGAGCGCGCACCACTGCTTGTCGAGGAGCGCGACGTAGCGCATCGTCTCGCCGACGAGGCCAGCGCCGAGCCAGTGCTCGGCCTGAAGCGTCTTATCAAAGCGCGCCCGCTCCTCGGCACGGATCGGGCGCACGAGAAGGGAACGTTCTGGCGGCGGCATCGCAGGTCTTGTAGCACGTCGGCATGGCCGCGCGTCAGTACCGATGCATCAGGCCTGTTCAGGTAGGGTCCCTTGAAGACTTTGCCGAAGTCCTGGGAGACTCCTAAGCACAGGGCGCGGACCGAGGTCGAGTGCCCGAAGCGCCCGCCGACTCACTTGGCTGGGCTTCAGGCCCCCGGCCCGTCGAGCGAGGTTGGTGTCCGCAGATCGAGCGCCGCGACCGGGCCGATGACGAAGGTTACCGGCGAGACGACCGGCTCGCCCCCGATTGCTTCGAGGGTGGACCGGTGGAGCTTCTCGGAGCCCGTCGTCGCGGCGTGGATCGCGACCGCGGGGGTCGCGGGAGGCAACCCCGCTCTCAGTAGGCGTTGGGCGATCCTGTCGATGCGGGCCGCACCCATCAGCACGACTATGGTGCCGCCCAGGGCGACGAGCGCGTCCCAGTAGCCGGACGGCGCGCCGTCGGGATCTTCGTGACCGGTGAGGACGGTGAACGACCGGACCGAGCCGCGAAGCGTGAGGGGGACGCCAGCGGCCGCCGGTGCCGCAAGTGCCGAGCTGATGCCGGGCACCACCTCGAACACCACACCAGCGGCGAGGAGCGCCTCGGCCTCTTCGGCACCACGAGCGAAGACGAACGGATCACCGCCTTTCAGGCGGACGACGCACGCGTGACTCCGCCCGTAGTCGACAAGGAGACCGTTGATCCTGGACTGCGGAACGGGGGCCGATCCCGGTGCCTTCCCGACGTCGACAAGCTCGGCGCTGCTCGTCGCGAGCTCCAGAAGTGGGCGGGCGAGCCGGTCGTAGACCACGACGTCGGCACGGCCGAGCAGTCGGGCACCGCGCACGCTGATTAGCTCGGGGTCGCCCGGCCCTGCACCGACGAGGTAGACGGTCACGAAGCGCCATCTCCTCTGTGGTGGGAATGGTGATCGCCGCCGTGGCGATGCTCGGCAGCGAGATGGGAGTGTCCGCGGCCCCTCACTGATCCGACTCGCCCCTCCAGACCCGGGAACGGGCGACGATACGCACAGGCGTCGCAGTTCGGCGCGGTGCGCCCTCCGAGGGCCTCGTCGATCCGCTCGAGAACGAGGGTCGTCAGCTCGTCTCCGGTGCCGAGATACCCCGCGTCGTGCACCTCGATCCCGGTGGCCGCGCCGAAGCGTTGGTAGTCGTCGCGCATGCGCTCGAGCAGGACTCCGGTCGCGAGGAACCACGCGAACACGGCAACCCGCTCGGCGCCGAGTCGGCGCAACTGGTCGAGCGCGTCGGGAACGCTCGGCCAGGTAATCCCGGAAAAGCCCGAGACCGCTAGTCGAGTGCCGCTCATCTCCGCGAGCAGCCGGCTCACCCGGCACGCCTCGGCATTCGCGTCTGGATCCGAGGTTCCGCGTGAAAGGACGGCGAGCGGCAGTCCTCGCCCTCCGGCCTCGTCCAGCCGGCGCAGGCCGAGAGACAGCAGAGCGTGGTCGACCCCGAGCGGGCGAGCGTAGGTGATGCGGGCATCGGGGCGGCGCGCCCGCGCCTCGAGCACCAGGGCGGGGACGTCGGACTTCGTGTGGCCTGCGGCGTGCAGCATCAAAGGGACGACCACGATGTCCCGAGCGCCGGCCGCCAGGATCTCCTCCATCACCGCGGCCGCCGGCGGGTCGCAAAGCTCGAGGTAGCCGAATCGGACGTCGCGGGCGGGTCGGGCCGCGTCGATCGAGCTCGCGAGCGCTGCCATCTCCGCTTGGCCGGCCGCCGAGCGCGAGCCGTGGGCGACGAGCAGGATCGCGTCAGGCACGGTCACGGCCAAGAGCGGCACGGGCGAGTGCGTTGAGCACCGAAGTGGCCGCGGCCGACCCGCCCTTTTCGCCCACGTTGCTCACAGCCGGCAGCCCACTTGCGCGCAGTCCGGCTTTGGCTTCGGCAGCGCCGACGAAGCCGACCGGCATGCCGATCACGAGGGTCGGGTCCAGCCGGCCGGCCGCCGCGAGCGCCACCACCTCGGCGAGGGCAGTCGGGGCACAGCCGACGACGAAGATCGCCCCCGCAGGGTGCGCCGTCGCGGCGAGCCGCATCGCTGCCGCGCTCCGGGTCGGCTGGGCACCGGTCTCTACCAGATCGAGGAAGCAGGCAACGGGGATCCCGGAGATGCCCGCTGCAACCATCTGCACGTCCGCGACGACGGCGACCCCGCGCCGTAGGGCCATGACAGCAGCCTCGAGGGAGTCCTCGTCGAGGACCATCGAGCGGGCGAGGTCGAGATCCGCGGTCGCATGGGCGACCCGGGCGACCGCCGCTCGGCTGAGCGGGGGAAGGCCTGACAGGTCGATCCGCTCGGCGAGTATCCGGTAGCTCTCCTGCTCGATCGGGTGGACGTTCACGCAGTTGTCTCCCTCGCGAAGGCATCTGTTGGGCAGATCTCGATACATGCCAGACAGTCCGTGCAGCGAGCTTCGTCCACGACGGGCCGCCCCGGCGCCGGCAGCAGCGCGCGCTCGGGACACGTCAAGAGGCACGCACCGCACGCGGTACAGCGCCCGAGCATGCTCACGGGCACGGCCGGTACCCCCTCGGCGTGACCATGCGCCCGGCACATAGCTCGGTGGTCGTGGCGCCCACGATGACGCAGGTCGTCATCCCGACCATCGCCGGGTCGACCAGCGCGAGCGTTGTGCAGGTGACCGTTTGGGCGGGCCGGTAGGCGTCGGTGACCAGCCCGACGGGGGTGTGGGGGGCCCGGTATCCGCTCAGGATGTCCAGAGCCGCCGTGAGCTGCCAGGTACGCGCGCCCGAGCGGGGGTTGTAGAGCGCGACGACGAGGTCGGCCCCGCCGGCCGCGTGCAGACGCCGCTCGATCACCTCCCAGGGCGTCAGGAGGTCGGAGAGGCTCACGACGGCGTGGTCGTGGCCGAGCGGAGCGCCGAGCAGCGAGGCGGCGGCGAGCGCGGCGGTGACTCCGGGCACGACCTCGACCTCGACGCCGGGTGCGACGTCCGCTGCGAGCTGGAGCACGAGCGAGGCCATCGCATACACGCCGGCGTCGCCCGAGCACACGAGGGCCACACGCCTGCCGGCAGCCGTCTCCTCGAGCGCCCGCCGGGCTCGGACGACCTCGTCCCCGATGGGCGATGGCTCGATGACCTGCGAGGCGCACAGCAGGTCGCCCACCTGCTCGAGGTAAGGGCGGTAACCGATCACGACTTCGGCAGCGCGAACCGCCGTAGTTGCGGCCATTGTCCGGTGCGCGGGCGCGCCGGGGCCGAGCCCTACGACTGACAGTCGCCCCGGTGGGCCGGCGCGCCGCGCGATCGCCACAGTGGCGCGGGCCGATTTGTGTTTGGGGACCGCGAGCGTGGCCGCGGTTCCCGCTGCCAGCAACGCGGCTGCCTCCGCGACGCTCGGCGTGCCGACGGACGCGGCGACCAACGCACTCGGGTGGGGCACGTGCACCTCCGCCAGCTCGGCTGCGGAGAAGTCGTGCACCGGCAGCCCCAGGGCGACGACCGCGGGATGCGCACGGCGGCGGTCGATGGTCGCAACGAGCGCGACGCTCTCTCGCGCGAGGCCGGCCCCGGCGAGAACGGACTCGAGCAGCTCCGCCACCTCGGCGGGGTCCGCCTCGGACGAGCAGCCCACGCCCGCCACGAGCGACGCGGGTCGGAGCAGGGCGACTCCGGGACGCGTCAGGGCGGCGGTGTCGCTCACGACGACGCGCTCGGGGCCCGGTCCTGCAACGAGCGCGGCAGGTGCGGACCAGCCGGGGACGTCCACCTCGACAAGGGGGGCACGACCGGCGAGCAGTGCCGCCGTCACGCCCGCCACATCGCCAGCAGCGCTGTAGCCCGGAAACAGGTCGAGTGCCGCCGCCCCGACCGCGTCGGTGGCGGTCGTGACGACGGGCTCGGCGCCGAGCAACGCCGCCACCTCGAGTGCCAACGCGTTGGCGCCACCGAGGTGGCCCCCGCAGAGCGACACGACCCAGCGACCCGACTCGTCGACGCAGACCACGCCGGGATCGCGCCCCTTGGCACTCAGCAGTGGCGCGAGGATCCGCACGGCGGCTCCGGTGGCGAGCATGAGCACGAGGCCGTCGACCTCGTTCCACAGGCCGCGAACGGTCTCGGCGATCGAGCCGTGGTACCGCTCGTAGGGAAGCCGGGCCGCGAGCTCGCGGCCGGCGTCGGTGGCCGAGACACAGACGATCCTCACTCCTGCGGCCCCCAGACGACGAACACCGGGTTGTGGGCCACGAGACGGAGGCCACCGTCAGGGAGCCGTTCCCCGCGTGCCAGCGCCACCTGCACCAGGTTGCCGAGCCGTGAGGCCGCCGCGGTGGCCCGCTCCATGGCGGCGTACGTCGCGACGACCCGGCCCCCGGGCCCCAGCCGATCCAGCACGGCTTCGAGCACCGCGAGCCCGCCACCACCGACGAAGACTCGGTCGGGATCGGGCAGTCCCGCAAGCGCGGTCGGGGCCTCGCCGGTCAGTACCTGAACCGCCACGCCGTGGGCGGCCGTGTTGCGCCGGGCGCGTGCTGCTTCTTTGGGGTCCCGTTCGATCGCGTACACCGCAAGGCCGGGTGCGAGGGCCGCGGACTCGATGGCGATGCTGGCGCTTCCGGCACCGACATCCCAGAGCACGCCTACCGCGGGGAGTGCGAGCTTGGCGAGCGCGACGGCACGGACCTCGGATTTGGTGATCATGCCGTTCGGGTGCTCGAAGGCGTCATCGGGTCGGCTCCAGGCGAGCGACGGCGTCGCAGCGACCGGCTCGCCGGCGACGAGGACGACGACCGAGCGCGGATCGAACGTGCCTGTCGCGAGACCGGCAAGATCGGTCTCGACCACCGACTCATCCTCGGCGCCGAGACGTGAGCACACCGCGACGCGTCGATGGCGACCTCCCGCGGCGAGCACGGCCTTGCCGAGCGCCTCGGGGGGGTTGTCGGGCGAGGTGAGCACTGCCGCCTTCGCGCTCCGGGCGGCGACCGACGCCGCAGCAGCGAGGGGGCGGCCGTGGGCGGACACGACTACGGCGTCGTCCCAGGGCATGCCGAGGCGCGCGAACGCGACGGCGACCGACGACGGCGCGGGATGCACCTCGAGCTGCTCGCTGCCGAAGCGGGCGGCAAGCGGCCGCAGGATGCCGAAGAAGCCGGGATCGCCCGAGGCGAGCACACATGCTCGGCCGGGCTCGGCGTCGATCGCGTCGAGCGCGGCGTCAACGTCCGCGCCGACCACGACCGTGCGCACGCCGGCGGGTGCGAGGGCGAGGTGTCGGCGACCGCCGACCACGAGGTCGGCCTCGGCGAGTGCTGCTGCTGGCCGCGGAGCGAGCGCGGCCCCGTCGGCGCTGAGGCCAACGACGACGATCTGCTCAGGCACGGGCCACCGCGAGCGCTCCCTCGAAGTCGACCATGATCACCTCGACGGCGAGCGAGCCGCCTACGTGGGCGAGACACGCCGCTCGGGCGAGACGGCACAGCTCGACGAGCGGGGTCGTGCAGGACTCGGCGACGCACACTTCGAAGAAATGGCGTGCCGTGGCGGTGGCGGTGCCGGCGTCCACCACCACCGGTGGGGCGCCGGTCTCCCGGGCAACCTCGGCCAGCAGTTCGCCGTCGACCTCGGAGCGGTGGAAGTGGGTCATCATCACCCCGGCGGCGAGCTTGGCGATCTTGCCGGCCATGCCAACGAAGACCACCCGTTCGATCCCCCGCATGGCCGCGCGACGAAGCGCGATGCCGGTGAAGTCCCCGACTTCGACGAAGCACACGTCCGACAGCTCGGGTCGGAGCTGTCTCGCGGCACGTTCGGAGCGGTGGCCCGTAGCGAGTATGAGCGTGTCCGCCCCCTGCGCGGCGGCCACGTCGACCTGCTGAACCACCGAGGCGCGATACGCCGCGGTCGAGAAGGGACGCACGATGCCCGTCGTGCCGAGCAGGGAGATCCCGCCGAGGATGCCGAGCCGGGAGTTGGTGGTCTGGGCTGCCATCTCCTCGCCATCCGGGACGACGAACGTGACGACGAGGGGGGTGTCTGTCACCTCGGTGAGCGCGGCGAGGATCATCCGCCTCGGCACCGGGTTGATGGCCGGGGCGCCCACAGGCAGGCCGAGCCCGGGCAAGGTGACCACCCCGACGCCGCGGCCTGCTCGCAACTCCGTGACGCCGCGGCCGGTCGCCACCTCGGCGGTGATGCGGGCCCCATGGGTGCAGTCCGGGTCGTCGCCCGCGTCCTTCACGACCACGCACCGCCACGGCGCCTCCGCCTCGACAGGGAAGGACACGCGCCGACCTCCGGGGAGCGCGACCTCGACCGCAACGGGGGGAGTGCCGGTGAGCAGACCCAGGGCCGCCGCCTTGGCCGCCGCGGACGCACAGGTGCCGGTCGTCCAGCCAGTGCGAAGCCCGCGGCGCCGAGCGGCGACCTCGGCGCTGAGCGGCGGCTCCGTGGTCCGCATCTTCCTCACGCGCCACGCCCGGCCGTGCTGCCGGGCCGGGAACGACGACGGAACTTGTGAGCGAATCCCGGGGAGTACAGGTGGCTGCGCGCGGCGGTGCCGGCAAGGGCCGGCCCGACGAGCACGAGCGCCGTCGTGCGAAAGCCGGTCGCGGCGATCGTGGCGGCGAGCTGTCCGACCGTGGTGGAAAGCACGACCTCGTCCGGCCACGACGCCCGCACGATCACGGCCGCGGGAGTATCAGGCTGGTAGGCCGAGCCGGTCTCGAGCAGCTGGGTCTGCAGCTCAACCGGCCGAGCCGCCGAGAGGAACACGGCCATCGTGGCCCCCGTCGCGGCGAAGGCGGCGACCGACTCCCCGGGGGGCATGCTTGCCGAGGTGCGGCCCCCGATTCGCGTCAGGACGACGCTCTGCGCGAGACCCGGGACAGTGAGCTCGCGGCCGAGCGCGGCCGCCGCCGCTCCGAGCGAGCTGACGCCGGGAACGATCTCGAAATCACGCTCGTGGGAGAGACACCAGTCGATCTGCTCCTGGATGGCCCCGTAGATCGACGGGTCGCCGGAATGCAGGCGGACGATCGCGTCGTCAGGGTGCGCCCCGTACACGGCGAGCACATCCTCGAGGGTCATCGCCTTCGAGTCGAAGACAAGCGCGTCGTCTCGGGCGTGACCGAGCAGCGCCTCGGGGACGAGCGACGACGCCCACACGACGACGTCGGCGCTGGCCAGTCGGTCACGGCCCCGCAAGGTGATCAGGTCGGGTGCACCCGGTCCGGCACCGACGAAGGAGATCACCCGGGGCCCTCGTGCGTGCCGGTGCGCCGGGGCGGCACCACCACGCTCGCCAGATAGGTCGCGGGGCCGTCGGCAACATTCTCAACGGCGGCGACTCGTTGTCCCGGCAGGCCGAGCAACTCGCCGAAGACGGCGTCGTCGAGGCGACCGGCGGCCGCTAGGCGGTCGGCGATCGCCGGCAGGTGGCGACCGCCCTTGTAGACGACGATGGCTGCATCGGGGTCGGCCAAGGGGACCTCGAGGGCGTCAGGACCGTTCACCGCGCTCACGAGATGCAGCCGCTCGCTGCCGTCGACGAGCACGGTGCCAGAGCGCGCGGCCAGGTCCTGAAAGGCCATGATCCCCGGCACCGTCTCGACCACCGTCGCAGGGCGGCGGGCGACCACGAGCGCCGCAAGGTGGTGGAACGTGCTGTAGACGTTCGGATCTCCAAGGGTGACGAAGGCCACCTGCTCACCGGCGGCAAGGCAGGCGATCACGCGTTCGGCGGCCACCTCGTGGGCCGCACGGCGTGCGCCGTCGTCGGTGATGATGGCGAACACTAGTCGCTCGACGGCGACATCGGGCACAGCTTGGCGCACGATCGACTCGGCTCGGCCCACCGCGTCGAGCGCCATCGTCGGGCCGAACACCCGGTCGGCGCCGCGCAGCACCGACACGGCTCGAAGAGTCAATAGCTCCGGATCTCCGGGTCCTACACCGACACCGACAAAGGTCGGGCCCATTTCCATCTCCCGTGGAACGCGGCTCAATTCGCGCTGCAGCCGGTCTCCTGGCTCCCGGATCACCGCTCACCCCGCCTTCCCAGACTCTCGTCCAGTGGCATCGTGGAGGTTGCTCCCCGGTCACAGTGGCGGGACCACGCCGGACTCACACCGGCTTCCCGAATACTGCAGCGAGAGGATGCTAGCGCAGCAGGTGGTGGGCCGGTCCGGTGCCGGCGGCGCTGGCCGTCGCCACGAAGCGTCCAGCAGGCGCGGGGTCGCCGCCGAGGTGGAGATGGAGGTAGGAAGCCAACAGCGCCGGGGTCGCGAAGCCACCGAGGGCACTGCCGTGACGCCCCTGGAGGTGCAACGCGTCGCCGGGTGGGTCGAGCGTGGAGTAGTGGAACTCATGTCCCCGCAGGACTGCCCCCGACGCGGCAAGCGGTGTGTCGCGCCGGGTGGCGGCGGCGCGATAGCCGAGCGTGAGCCGACTGGTCATCTCGGCATCGGCAGGCAACACTCCGGCCAGCGCAACGCCGTCGAGGGAGCGAGCCAACCAGAGAAGGCCGCCGCATTCCGCCCAGGTGACCAGCCCATCGCCGACGCGGGCGCGCACGTCGGCCAGGAGCGACGCGTTCGAGGCGAGAGCGGCCGCGTGCACCTCAGGAAAGCCGCCACCGACGTAGAGCGCCTCGGCACCGTCCGGCAGCACCGGGTCGGAGAGGGGGTCGAAGGCCAGGAGCTCGGCGCCGGCTGCTTCGAGGGCTTCGAGGTTGTCGCGGTAGACGAAGCTGAAGGCCGGGCCGCCGGCGACCGCCACCCGGGCCCGGCCCGCTGCCTCCGGTAGCGCAGGGTCCTCCACCGAACGGATCGGGGCGCTGCGGGCCAGTGCCACGACGGCGTCGAGATCCACCGAGCGGGCCGTCACCGCGGCCAGCCGCTCGAGCGAAGCCGCGACCGTCGCCGGCTGCTCGGCAACGGGCACCAAGCCGAGGTGGCGGTCCCGCCACGACAGCGCGTCGTCGCGATAGAGCGCGCCGAGCACCGGCACCCCGAGAGGGGCGAGGGCCTCGCGTAGTAGCTCGAGGTGACCGGGACTGCCGACCCGGTTGAGCACGACGCCAGCGACCCGCACGTCGGGCTCGAAGCCGACGTAGCCGTGCACGATTGCCGCCACCGACCGGCTCATCGCCGAGGCGTCGACGACCAGCAGTACCGGCGCGTCGAGCAGCCGGGCGATCGAGGCGGTGCTGGCGTCGGGCCCGCACCCCGACGCGCCGTCGAACAGGCCCATGACCCCTTCGATGACGAGCAAATCGGCCCCGGCCCCCGCGCGGCCGGCGAGCGGGGCGATGGCAGGCTCGCCGCAGATCCAGCTGTCGAGGTTGCGGCCCGGCCTGCCAGTCGCGAGGGCGTGGTAGCCCGGATCGATGAAGTCCGGCCCCGCCTTGGCTGCCGCGACCTTGTACCCCTGGGCGCGCAACGCCGCCATCAACCCGGTTGCGACCGTGGTCTTGCCGACGCCGGAGGCAACCCCGGCGACGACGAGGCGGGGGCCGAGGGTGGCGCTCAGTACTCGATACCCTTGATCGCCTTGATGCCAGCGTCGTAGGCGTGCTTGACCTTGCGCATCTCGGTAACGGTGTCGGCGATCTCCACGAGCTCGTCGGGGGCGTCGCGTCCGGTGATCACGACATTGGTCTTCAGGGCTCGAGCACGCAGCCCGACCACGATCTCGCTCGCAGGTACCCACCCGTATTTCGCGGCATAGGTCAGCTCGTCGAGGATCAGCAGCTGGTAGTCGCCCGACGCGAGTTTCTCTCTGGCGACCTCCCAGGCGTGGCGCCCCTTGGCCGCCGTCTCGTCGAGATCGGTCGACTCCCAGGTGAAGCCGTCGCCGAGGGTGTGCCACTCGATGCCGAGGTGGTCGGCCAGCTTGCGCTCACCGGTCTTCCACTTACCGCCTTTCACGAACTGCACCACGCCGACATTCCAGCCCCGGGCCCAGCCCCGGGCCATCACCCCGAAGGCGGCAGAGGACTTGCCCTTCCCGTGCCCGGTGTTAACAAGGATGATCGAATCCGCTCGTGTCATGGCTCGCCGACCGTAGCCACTCCCGAGCGCGTGAGCAAGGGGTGTGGTAGTGTCGGGGCCGCATCACAGGGAACCCAGTGAGAGTCTGGGGCTGTCCCGCAACTGTGACCGGGGAGTCGACCCCAACGGTGGCCACGGCCCAAGAGGGCGGGAAGGCCGGGGAAGGTGTGGATCCGGGAGCCAGGAGACCTGTCTGCCCGAGATCACTCGGCAACGCGAGGACGACCGTGCTATTCGATATCCGCTGGCGGCGGGAAGCCGACCGGAACCTGCCCGTGCTCGTGTGGCAGTGGTCCGCGCCGATGCGGTCGATCGCCACCAGCCCCCACAGCGGCGGCCTCGGCCTCCGTCGTTGGGTGATCAACGCCCAAGTACCACCCGCGTACTCCCGGCGCGACCCGGAACACCATCTTGCCAAGCTCGCCGTCTCGCTCGGCCTTGCCGGCCGCGGGAACGGGATGCTGACCGAAACCGACGTGCGTGACTACCGCTCCTCGGTCGACGAGGGGGTGGAGGTCGTCGCGACCGTCGACGTGGGCACGCCGATCCTCGCCTCGACACGAGGTCGTGAGCCTTCGTCTAGCACCATCGGCACCATCGGCACCATCAACGTGGTGGCCGTCCTGCCCGAACGTCTGTCGGACGCCGCCCTCGTCAACGCCCTCGTCACGGCCAGCCAAGCGAAGGGCCAGGCTCTGCTCGGCGCGGGTGTGGCGGCCGCGGGAACGGCGACCGATGCGGTCTGTGTCATCTGCCCGAACGAGGGTCGGATGGCTGACTTCGGCGATCCGGGCTCGCGCTGGGGAGCCCGTCTCGCCCGGGCCGTGCACGCCGCCGTCCTCTCGGGCGTGACGCGGTGATCACGCTCGTCCTCGGCGGGGCGCGTTCGGGCAAGTCCGAGCGCGCGGAGCGACTGACAGGGCGCATCGGCGAACCTGCCACCTACCTGGCCACCGGTCTGGCCTCGGATCCGGACATGACGGCCCGGATCGAGGCACACCGGCGCCGGCGGCCGGTCCACTGGTTCACGCTCGAGTGTGGCGCCGAGCTCATCGACGCACTTGGTGCTGTTCGAGGCACGGTCCTCGTGGACGCGCTTGGCACCTGGCTCACCCAGCTCGGCGGCTTCGAGGTCGACACCGAGGCACTCTGCCGAACCTTGCGATCGCGCGCTGAGCCGACCATCCTCGTATCCGACGAAGTCGGGATGGGCGTCCACCCGCCAACGGGCGCAGGACGTCGGTTCCGCGAGCCCCCGGAGAGCTCAACCAGGCGGTCGCGGCCATCGCCGGCGAAGCGTTCCTCGTCGTCGCGGGCAGGATGCTCGATCGTCGGGCGGCCGACGCTCGTGCGTGAGGCGCTCGGCTTTTTGACCTCCCTCGGCGGTCCACGCCGGCCGACGTCGGAGACGCTTGCCTGGTTGGGCCCGGTCGGTGCACTGCTCGGTCTGGCTCTCGGCGGGTTGTGGTGGGGCGCGGCACAGCTGTGCCCGCGCTCGGTCGCGGCTGCCGTGGTCGTCGCCGCCGACCTCGCCATCACCGGACTGCTCCATCTCGACGGGCTTGTCGACGCCGCCGACGGACTGCTCCCGCACCTCAGCACCGAGCGCCGTCTTGCGCTCATGCGCGAGCCCGATGCCAGCGCGTTCGGTGTTGGCGTCGCCGCAGTCATGCTGTTGATCCGCTGGTCGACGCTGGCCTCGCTCCGCCCGACGCACTGCTGCTCGCCGCGCCCTGGTGCGTGTCGCGTGCCGCCATGGCGGCCACGGTCACAAGGCTGCCCTATGCCCGGATGGAGAACGGCATTGTGAGCGCGTTCCGGTCTGCTCGATCGGATCCGGGCGCCACGCGGCAAGCCGCGTGGGCCTGGTGCCTGTTCGTCGCGATGCTTGGCGGCTCCGTTGCGCTCGCAGCCGGGTGGTCACTGCCGGCCGGCCCCGTCGCGGTTCTCACCGGGACCGTCGCCTTCGGCGCCGTCGTGTGGCTCGCGCTGCGCCGCATCGGCGGGCTCACCGGAGATGTGCTCGGCGCGGCCGGGCTCTTCGCCGAGAGCGTCGGCCTGCTAGCGGCGGCGGCGCGGTGGTGAGGCGCCGGCCGCTGGCCGCGGCCGCCGGGGTCGTCGCCGATTTCGCTTTGGGCGAGCCCCCGCTGCACCCCCATCCCGTCGCGGCCTTCGGCGCGCTCGTGGCTGCCGTCGAGCGCCCGCTGCACCGAGACACCCGGGTTGCCGGGACGGCTCACGCCGCGTCAGGTCTCCTCGCCGGTTTGGCCGCTGGCGCCGCCTTTGGCTCGACCACCGTAGCCACCTACCTCGCGGTTGCCGGACGAGCCCTTGGCCGAGCTGCCCTCGACGTCGAGGACGCGCTCAGCCGAGGTGACCTGTCCGGGGCGAGGCGGTTGCTGCCCGGTCTCGTCGGTCGCGACCCTCAGGGGCTCGACGAGGGGGAGATCGCCCGCGCGGTCGTCGAGTCCGTCGCCGAGAGCTCCGTCGACGCGCTGGGCGCGCCGGCCGTCCTCAGCCCGCGCCGTGCTGCGCGCCGTGCGCCACGACGCCCCAGCGCACCTGTCGCCCAACTCCGGGGTCGCCGAGGCGGCCTGCGCGGCAGCGCTCGGGCTGCGCCTCGGTGTGACGAACCGCTACGGGGACCAGGTGGAGTCACGCCCGCCGCTCGGCTCGGGACGCCCGCCCGGCGCGACCGACATAGCGAGGTCGGTGAGGCTCTCGCGCGATGTCGCCCTTGCCTTGGTGGCGACGCTCACGTTCGGGGGGATCGTCACGTGAAGGCGGCCCTCCCCGCGAGGACGCCCACGGCCGCGGTGCCCTCCGGAGCACACGGCGGCGACGGCGCTCGGGTCGCTGCGGCGCTCGGTGTCGACCCGAGGGAGGTTCTCGATCTCTCGGCGAGCACGAACCCGTTCGCCCCCGACGTGGTGGGGCTCGCAGCGCCATACCTCGACGGCTTCCGGCGCTACCCCGACCCCTCGGGCGCGACCACGGCTCTTGGCGAGGCGACGGGCGTCGATGCGGACCGCCTGCTGTTTACCAACGGCGGGTCCAAGGCGATCTCGCTGGTGGCGGCCGAGCTCGCCGGCCATGTCGAGGAGCCCGGGTTCCCCCTGCACCCACGCGGCGGCGGTCCGCGCTGGCGCTCCAACCCGCACAACCCGACCGGCCGGCTTGCCCTGTCACATGAGCGGGCGGGGGTCTGGGATGAGGCCTTCTACCCGTTGGCGACCGGGTGCTGGACCCGCGGGGACCCCGACGCGGTCGTGGTCGGCTTCCTCACGAAGTTGTGTTCCTGCTCGGGGCTGCGCCTCGGCTACGTCCTCGCCGCGCCCGAGCTGGTCGCCCGGCTGGCGACGCGCCGGGTGTGCTGGTCGGTCAACTCGCTCGCAGCCGCGCTCGTGCCGGAGCTGCTCGCGACGGACGATCTACCCGGGTGGGCTGCCGGGATAGCAGAGCTGCGCGCCAAGCTCGTCGGGGTCCTCGACGCCCACGGGCTGGAGCCGCTGGCATCCGATGCCAACTACGTGCTGTGTGCCCGGGCCGGCGGGTTGCGGGAACGGCTCGCTCCCTACGGTGTCGTCGTGCGCGACTGCGCCTCCTTCGGGCTGTCGGGCCACGCCCGCGTGGCGGTGCCCGGCGAGCTTGGCCTCGCTCGCCTTGCAGACGCGCTGGAGGCGAGCGCTCCGTGACTGGGGGGCTCATGGTGTGTGGGACGTCGAGCGATGCCGGCAAGAGCTTCGTCGTGACCGGGCTTTGCCGGCTCCTTGCCCGGCGTGGGCTGAAGGTGGCACCGTTCAAAGCGCAGAACATGGCTCTCAACTCCTACGTGACGCCCTCGGGGCACGAGATCGGCCGGGCTCAGGCGATCCAGGCGATCGCAGCGGGCGTGGAGCCGGAGGTGTCCATGAACCCGATCCTGCTCAAGCCGACCGATGAGCGATCGAGCCAGGTCGTCCTCAACGGCGAGCCGATCGGGCACCTCGGCGCCGTCGAGTACCACGAGCGCAAGCCCGAGCTCCTGTGCACGGTCCTTGCAGCCCTTGCCGATCTCCGGAGCCGTTTCGACGTCGTCGTCGCCGAGGGCGCAGGGAGCCCGACCGAGATCAACCTCCTCGACCACGACATCGTCAACCTGCGCTTGGCGGCCGAAGCTGGCCTCCCCGCGCTCGTCGTCGGCGACATCGACCGCGGGGGCGTCTTCGCCGCCCTGTACGGGACGGTCGCCCTGCTGCCCGACCGCTACAGGCAGCTGGTCCGCGGCTTCGTGATCAACAAGTTCCGGGGTGATCCCGAGCTGCTCGGTGACGGGCTGGCCGAGCTGGAGCGGCTCTGTGGGGTGCCGACGCTTGGCGTGCTGCCCTACGTGCGCGACGTCGCCCTCGACGCCGAGGACTCGCTGGCGCTGGACGGGTCGCGTCCACGACCCTCTGGTGCGGCGGTCGCCGACACCATCGATGTGGTGGCGATCCGCTTCCCTCGGATCGCCAACTTCACCGATCTCGATGCACTCGCCATCGAGCCCGGTGTCGCGGTGCGCTTCGTCGAGGACGCCGGCGCGCTCGGCGACCCGGACCTCGTGGTGCTGCCGGGCACGAAGGCCACCGTCGCCGATCTCGTCTGGCTGCGGAGTCGCGGCCTCGACGGAGCGCTCGCCGGCTGTCATCGCGCCGGCACGACCGTCCTCGGGCTGTGCGGCGGCTACCAGATGCTCGGCCGCCGGGTCCTCGACGAGATCGAGTCCGGGTGCGGGGAGGTCGAGGGCCTGGGCTTGCTCGATGTCGAGACGGTCTTCGACACCCGCAAGATCACCCGCCAGCGGCGGGGCACAGCGCTCGGCGCCCGGGTCAATGGCTACGAGATCCACCACGGGCGTACCGAACGCGGTCCCGCCAGCTGCGGATGGATCCGACTCGAGGATGCCCTCGGCGACGAGGACGAAGGTGCGTGCTCGCCGGGCGATGGCTCGGTGCTCGGGACGAGCCTGCACGGGCTGTTCGACGAGGACGCCTTCCGGGTGGCGTTCCTTTCCGAGGTGGCGCGCCGCCGGGCCAAGTGCTTCGTGAGCGCGGGGGCGTCGTTCGCCGCGGCGCGTTTCGCACAGCTCGATCGCGTGGCGGATCTCCTCGAAGCCCACCTCGATCTGGCAGCGCTCGACGAGGTGCTCGCAGCCGGAGGGCATCGATGATCCTGTTCTTGTCCAACGCGGACACCGACATCCTGGCGGTACGGTCGGTGCTCGAGGGCTTGCCCGAGGGCCTCGGCCCTGTGCGGGCCGCCAATCCGTCGACGCTTCGTGAGCCGCCGCCACTCGCGGGCGTCGAGGTCGTGCTGGTCCGTCTCCTCGGCGGCCGGCGAGCCTGGGAGCAGCCGTTCGACGAGCTGCGGCGCCGCTGCCTTGCCGCCGACATCGCCTTGCTCGCCTTCGCGGGTGAAGCGGCACCGGACGCAGAGCTCACCGCCTTGTCGACGGTGCCGGCCGGAACGGTCGCCCAGGCCTTCGAGTATCTGGTCCACGGAGGGCTCGCGAACGTCGAGGGATTGTTGCGCTTCGTCGCCGACACCGTCTTGATGGGCGGCTTCGGCTTCGAGGCGCCCCAGCCCGTGCCCGCCGTCGGAGCGCTCGGACACCGCCCCCTCGACCCGGCGCGCCCGACGGTGGGCATCGTCTTCTACCGGGCACACCTGGTGTCGGGAAATACCCAGTTCGTCGAGGACCTGGCCGATGCCCTCGAGGACCGGGGCGTCAACGCGCTCCCGGTGTTCTGCTACTCATTGCGTCCGGACCCCGATGGCCGGGTCGAGGCGCTCGAGCTGCTCGCCGGTGCAGGGGTCGACGCGGTCATCACGACCGTGCTTGCCATGGGGTCCACCGACGGCGACCAGTGGGACGCGTCGGCGCTGGCCGCGCTCGACGTCCCGATCGTCCAGGCGATGGCCGCCACCACTTCCCGGCTGGACTGGGAGGAGAGCACCGCCGGGCTCGGCCCCATGGATGTGGCGATGGCCGTCGCCATCCCGGAGTTCGACGGTCGGATCATCTCGGTTCCCTTCTCCTTCAAGGAGGTGGTCGATGACGGCGACGAGCTCGGCACCCCGGTTACCGCTTACCGGAGCGTCCCGGACCGGGTCGCCCGGGTGGCAGGGATAGCGGCCCGCTTGGCCCGGCTCTCACGTATTCCGGCTGGGGAGCGCCGGATAGCCGTGGTGCTGTCTGCCTATCCCACCAAGGCGAGCCGACTCGGCAACGCCGTCGCACTCGACACCCCGGCCAGCGTCATCGTGCTGCTCCTGGCTCTCGCCGAGGCCGGGTACAACGTCGAGCGCATCCCCGCCGACGGCGACGCGCTCATGGCCGAGCTCGCCGCTTCATTCACCTACGACCGTGAGTCTCTCGCGGCTGTGGCGCGCACCGCGACCTCCCGCTGGGCTGGCGATGTCTACGCTGCGTGCTTCGCAGGCCTGCCCCAGTCGCTTCGCAGCGACATGGTGCAGGCCTGGGGCGAGCCGCCGGGCTCGGTAGGCGTCGAGGACGGGGACCTCGCCTTTCCGGGGCTGGACCTCGGCGGCGTGCTTGTCGCCATCCAGCCGCCGCGGGGCTTCGGCGAGAACCCGGTCGCGGTGTACCACTCCCCGGATCTTCCGCCGACGCATCACTACGTCGCCTTCTACCGCTTCCTCGACGAGGTCTGGGGCGCAGATGCCGTGGTCCACGTCGGCAAGCACGGGACGCTCGAATGGCTCCCGGGCAAGGGCGTCGGCCTGTCGTCGGCCTGTGGTCCCGACGCCGCGCTCGGAGACCTGCCGCTCGTCTATCCCTTCGTGGTAAACGACCCCGGCGAGGGCACCCAGGCTAAGCGGCGAGGCCACGCCGTCATCGTCGATCACCTGCTGCCACCGATGACGCGCGCCGACACCTACGACGAGCTCGCCCGACTCGAGACGCTGCTCGACGAGCACGCACGCGTCGCAGCTCTCGACCCTGACAAGCTCCCGGCCATTCGCGCCCAGGTCTGGGACCTGCTGGTAGAGGCCGAGATCCACCGTGACCTCGGCCTTGTCGACGTGCCCGCCGGCGACGGGTTCGACGACCTCGTGCTCCACGTGGACGGCTATCTCTGCGAGCTCAAGGACGCGCAGATCCGCGGCGGGTTGCACGTGCTCGGCCAGCCCCCGGTGGGTGACGCCGAGGTCGACCTTGTGCTGGCGATCACCCGTCTGGCTCAGAGCGGCGTCCCGTCGCTTCGCGCCGGGCTCGCTCCTGACGCCGGGCGGGTCGAGGTCGACCAGCTCGAAGCCGCCAACCGCCGACGAGTCTGCGAGCTGCAGGCGGCAGGCTGGCACTACACCGGTGGGGACCCGACCCTTTCCTTTGTGTGCGACCAGCTCGTGCCGGCACTACGTCGAACCCCTGACGAGGTCCGCAACGTGTTGGCGGCCCTCGCCGGTCGCCACGTGCCGTCGGGCCCGAGCGGTAGCCCAACCCGGGGCATGGCACACGTGCTGCCCACCGGGCGCAACTTCTACTCGGTCGACCCGAAGGCGGTGCCCTCGCCCCTGGCCTGGGAGGTCGGGCGCAAGCTGGCCGAAGCGCTGATCGTGCGCTACCAACAGGAAGAGGGTGGCATGCCCAGCTGTGTCGGGCTCGTGGTCTGGGGCACCGCCGCGATGCGCACCATGGGCGACGACGTGGCGCAGGCCCTTGCACTCGTAGGTGTCCGCCCGCAGTGGCAGGTGGAATCGGGTCGGGTCACCGGCCTCGAGCTGATCAGCGAGGAGGAGCTCGGCCGGCCCCGGGTCGACGTGACGCTTCGCATCTCCGGGTTCTTCCGCGACGCGTTCCCCCACGTCGTGCACCTGCTCGACGAAGCGTTCAGCCTCGCCGGCTTCGACGACGACCCGCGGATCTTCGGGTCCAAGCCCGGCGCCTACGGCTCGGGAATCCTCGCGCTGCTCGAGTCGCGTAACTGGCGCTCGGACGGCGACCTCGCGGCGGTGTACGAGGCCTGGAGCGGCTTCACCTACGGCCGGCGCGCGATGGGCACCCCGGCCGCCGACGCGATGCGCCGCCGCTTCGCGGCCATCGACGTGGCCGTGAAGAACCAGGACAACCGCGAGCACGACATCTTCGACTCCGACGACTACCTGCAGGACCACGGCGGGATGGTGGCCACCATCAGGGCGCTCACCGGCACCCAGCCGAGGGCCTACTTCGGTGACTCGGCCGACCCGATGCACCCCCGGGTGCGCAGCCTCGCCGAGGAGGCCGCCCGCGTCGTCCGCACGCGGGTGGTCAACCCGAAGTGGATCACCGCCATGCAGCGTCACGGCTACAAGGGGGCTTTCGAGATGGCCGCGACCGTCGACTACCTTTTCGGCTACGACGCGACCGCGCGAGTGGCCGAAGACTGGATGTACGAACGCGTCACGAAGGCCTACGTCGCCGACCCGGCGGTGCGGGAGTTCTTCGCAGCTTCGAACCCCTGGGCGTTACGTTCGATCGCCGAGCGGCTGCTTGAAGCCAACCAGCGGGGGCTCTGGGACGCCTCGGGCGAGGCGCTCGGCACCCTGCGTGCAGCGATGCTGGAGGCGGAGGGATGGGAGGAGTCCCGGTGACGGCGATCGGCGTCATCGCGTTCCCCTTCAGTGCCGTCCTCGGACAGGAGGAGGTCAAGCTCGCACTCCTTCTCAACGCGATCGACCCCCGGATCGGCGGCGTGCTGTTGCGCGGGGAGAAGGGCAGCGCCAAGTCCACGCTTGCGCGCGGGCTCGCTGCGTTGCTTCCCGGACAGGCACCGTTCGTCGAGCTGCCCGTCGGCGCGACCGAGGACCGTGTTGTCGGGACGCTCGACCTCGAGGCCGCCTTGACCGAGGGCCGTCGCCGTCTCCACCCAGGCTTGCTCGCAGCCGCCGACGGTGGCGTGCTCTATGTCGACGAGGTCAACCTCCTGCCCGACCACCTCGTCGACGTCCTGCTGGATGTTGCTGCGAGCGGCGTCAACCGCATCGAGAGCGAGGGCGTGTCGGAGGCACACCCGGCTCGCTTCGTGCTGATCGGCTCGATGAATCCCGAGGAGGGCGAGCTTCGTCCGCAGCTGCTCGACCGCTTCGGATTGTCGGTAGAGGTCGCCGCGACTCGCGACCCGACCGAACGCGCCGAGGCCGTCGGTCGGCGGCTCGCCTTTGACGCCGACCCCGAGGGGTTCGTGTCCACCTGGCGGCCGGCGCAGCTCGACCTCGCCGCTCGCGTTGCCGTCGCCCGGCCGGCACCGATCGGCGACGAGCTCGTCGCGACGGTTGCCCGGTTGTGCTCGCAGGTCGGCGCGGAAGGGCTGCGGGCCGACCTAGTCATCTGCCGGGCGGCAGCTGCACTTGCGGGCTGGGAGGGACGGGATGTCCCAGGTCTCGAAGACGTGGAGCAGGTGGCACCGCTCGCCCTCGCACACCGGAGACGTCGTTCCCCCTTCGAGGAGCCGGGCGTCGACCCCG
>JAJZMN010000064.1 GCA_021850345.1 Actinomycetes bacterium
GGTGACCCGCCCCACCATCCCACCCCCCTTGGACCGCATCCCACGCCCCGGAGGGACCCGAAAGAGACAAGGAGACGACCGATGAGCAGCATCAGAGTCGCCATCGCCGGCGTGGGGAACTGCGCCAGCTCGCTCGTGCAGGGCATCTCGTACTACCGCGACGCAGCGGAGGACGACGTCGTGCCCGGCCTCATGCACGTCGTGCTCGGCGGTTACCACGTGCGCGACCTCGTGCCCGTCGCCGCGTTCGACGTGGACGCCTCCAAGGTCGGGACGGACCTCGGCAAGGCGATCTTCTCCGGGCTCAACAACACCGTCCGCTTCGCCGAGGTCGGCGACCTCGGCGTGACCGTCCAGCGGGGCCCGACGCTCGACGGCCTGGGGCGGTACTACCGGGACGTCGTCGAGGAGTCTCCCAAAGCCCCCGTCGACGTGGCGGCCGCACTGCGCGAGGCGAGGGCGGACGTGCTCGTCTCCTACCTGCCGGTGGGCTCCGAGGAAGCGCAGCGCCACTACGCGCAGGCGTGCCTCGACGCGAAGGTGGCCTTCGTGAACGCGATCCCCGTCTTCATCGCATCCGACCCCGCATGGGCGCGCCGGTTCGCCGACGCGGGCGTCCCGATCGTGGGGGACGACATCAAGAGCCAGGTGGGCTCCACGATCGTCCACCGCGTGCTCACGCGGCTGTTCGAGGACCGCGGGCTCGCGCTCGACCGGACGTACCAGCTGAACGTCGGCGGCAACATGGACTTCCGCAACATGCTCGAACGAGACCGGCTCGAGTCGAAGAAGGTGTCGAAGACCCAGGCGGTCACGAGCCAGATCGAGCACACCGTCCTGCCCGCCGACGACGTGCACATCGGGCCGTCGGACCATGTGCCGTGGCTCGCCGACCGCAAGTGGGCCTACATCCGCATGGAAGGGCGCAACTTCGGCGATGTGCCGCTCAACCTGGAGCTCAAGCTCGAGGTCTGGGACTCGCCCAACTCGGCCGGCGTGATCATCGACGCGTTGCGATGCGCAAAGCTCGCGATCGACCGGGGCCTCGGCGGGCCGCTCGTGGGCCCGTCGGCGTACTTCATGAAGTCCCCCCCGGTGCAGTACCACGACGACGTCGCACACGAGATGGTGGAGGCGTTCGCGTCGGGGGATCCGGGACCGCGCTGGCCCGCGGAGCGGCCCGAGGGCCGGCCCGAGGAGCACCCCGGGAACTGAAGTACGCGGACGGGCGGTCCTACCGGGGGTGCCGGTCCTCCCTCGTCGCCGCGCGCCTGCCCTTGCGCGCTCCCTGCGCCACCGGGCGCGACGACCCGCCGCGTGCCGCCCACCAGTCGTCCAACCGCCGGCCGGCTTCCTCCTCACCGAGGGGCCCCTCGTCGAGCCTGAGCTCGAGCAGGAAGGCCAGTGCCTCGCCGACCGTGCGGCCCGGAGGGATGCCGAGACGGGCCATCACCTGTGTCCCGTTGAGGTCGGGGCGGATCGCGTCGAGCTCCTCCTGCTCGCGCAGCTCCCCGATGCGGGCCTCGAGCTCGTCCATACGCCGTGCGAGCGCCCGGGCCTTCGCCTCGTTGCGCGTCGTGCAATCCGAGCGCGTGAGCTCGTTGAGCCGCTCGAGCAACGGTCCCGCGTCCCGGACGTATCGCCGGACCGCACGGTCGCTCCATCCGAGCCGGTACGTGTGGAAGCGCAGGTGCAGCCTCACGAGCTCCACGACCGTGTCGATGTCGTCCTTCGAGTAGCGCAGCGCCTCCATGCGCTTGCGGGTCATCCGCGCGCCGACCTCGTCGTGGTAGTGGAAGGTGACCCCTTCGGGCCCGAAGGCCCGCGTCCTGGGCTTGCCCACGTCGTGGAAGAGCGCGGCCAGCCGGAGCAGCCTGTCCGGGGACGTCTTGTCCACCACCGCCAGGGTGTGGGCGAGCACGTCTTTGTGGCGGTGGACGGGGTCCTGCTCGAGACGGAGCGCCGGCAGCTCGGGGAGGAACTCGTCGCACAGCCCGGTCTCCACCGTGAACCGCAAGGCCCGCGACGGCCCGGGGGCGGGGAGGACCATGATCTTGTCGAGCTCGTCGCGGATGCGCTCCGCGGAAACGATCGACAGCCGGTGGTGGCCCTTGCGCACGGCGTCGACCAGCGCAGGCTCCGGCACGAGCCCGTAGGCGGCGGCGAACCGCGCGGCACGGAGCATCCGCAGGGGGTCGTCGTCGAAGGAGACCTCGGGGTCGAGCGGCGTCCGCAACCGGTGCGCCGCGAGGTCGGCCAGGCCGTCGAACGGGTCGACGAGCCGTAGGTCCGGCAGCTCGAGGGCCATCGCGTTGACGGTGAAGTCGCGCCTTGACAGGTCGGTCTCCACTTCGTTGCCGAAGGTGACGTCGGGTTTGCGCGAGTCGGGCCGGTACGCCTCGGCGCGGTGGGTCGTCACCTCGTAGACCCGGCCCCCGGAGCGAAGCCCGATCGTGCCGAACCGCTTGCCCTGGGTCCACACCGCGTCGGCCCAGCCACGGACGAGCCGTTCGATCTCGTCAGGCCGGGCGTCGGTCGTGAGGTCGAAGTCGCTCGGCGGAGGGGCGCCTTCCGCGTCGAGGCTGCTCGGCTCGGGGCCAACGGCGTCGGGGCCAACGGCGTCGGGGCCAACCGCACCGGTGTCGACGCTCCGCTGCCCGCTCGGCCGCTCCACCAGGGCGTCGCGGACGGACCCTCCGACGAGGTAGACCCGGTGCCCCGCTCGACGGAACCGCTCGGCGAGCGGCTCCGTGGCGTCGACGAGCGGCCGGAAGCGCTCGGGAACGGGCGGTTGCACCGGTCCACGGTACCGCCGCCCGTCCAGGGTACCGCCGCCCGTCCACGGCACCGCCGCCCGTCCACGGCACCGGCGCCCGTAACGGCCGCGGCGCGCGTAACGGCGGCGGCGCGTGCCGGGGCTGCCGTCAGCGGCGCGCGGCCCGAGAGCCTGCCGGACGCGAGCGAACGTCGCTTCCCCCCGCTGTAGCGTCGTGTGGTGTCGAAGAGGAGCCCACTGGCCCTGAGCGCGGCACGGCGGGCCGCCGCTGCGGCGTGGTGCGTCCTCCTCGCGACGGCGGCCCTCTCGCTCGCCTCCGCGCCGGGCGCCGGCGGCGCCGGCTCGAGGCACGCGTCGGCGACTCACACCTCAGGGACCCACACCTCGGCGACCCTCGTGCTCGACAACCAGTCGGAGTGGGTCGTCGCTCCCTCGACAGCGCCGACCCACGGGACCATGCCGTCGTCGCTCTTCGACCTCGCGATCTCCGTCCACGACGCGCCGGCGGGCGCGACGGTCCAGGCCGTCCTCTACCCGCGGCTCCTCACCCGCTACGACTTCAAGAACGTGGTCCACGAGGGGCCACGCGGCTATCCGCTCTCCTCCACCGCTCCGGCCCCGGTCTCCTCGCTCCCGCCCGACCCCCATTCGTCGGGCGTCTCCTTCGCCCTCTCGGTCGTCCAGACGGTGTCGAGCGAGCAGGGCTCGCGCCTGGGTCTGGCATGTGCCCCCCCCACAGGAAGCGGCACATGCACAGGCGTCTACCCGGTCGTGGTGCAACTCGAGAGACCGAGCGGCCGCGTGCTGCGCCACTTCACCACCTTCCTCACGTACGTGCGCGGTAAGAGCGCGCACCCGCTGGCGCTCTCCTGGATCGTCCCCGTCTCCGCCCCGGTCGCTTTCGCGAAGAACCCCACCGCGCCCGCCCGGGCCATCCAGCCGCTCTCGAGCGCGCAGGCGGCCTCCATCGAGATCCTGGTCTCGCAGCTCCGGACTTCGGTCGTCCCGGTCACGCTCGACGTCTCCCCCCAGACCCTGCAGGCCCTCGACCGGGCGGGACCGGACGGGCGGGCGGCGGTGGCGACGCTCGCCGGGCTGTCGGCGAACCCCTCGGCAGACGAGGTGCTGGCGCGTCCGTACGTCCCGATCGACCTCGGCGCGCTCGCAGGGGCGGGCGAGCCGACCGAGATCGTCGCGCAGATGGCAGCCGGCGCCACAGTCCTCCGCCACCTCCACGTGCGGACCACCGCGACGCCCTCGCCGTGGGTACAGACCGGCCCGGTGGGCAACGACATCGCGGGCGGCCTCGCGCAGCTCCACGCGACCCAGCTCGTGCTGCCCGACTCCGACCTGGCACCCACATCCAACGTCACAAATGCCGGCACCTGGGTCTCCACCTTCTCCCTCTCCCTCGACCAGGGCGGCTCCACGACCTCGGTCGAGGCCGCCGAGACCGACAGCTGGCTCGACGGGCAGTTCACCGCCGACCACACAGACCCTGCACTCGCGGCCACCCAGCTGCTCGCGGACCTCGCGATGATCCACTTCGAACGGCCCAACACAACAGCGGTCCGCGGCATGGTGGCCGTGCCGCCCGCACGATGGGTGGCAAACCCCGTCTTCGACCGCGTGCTCCTCGAGGGGCTGTCGCAGAACCCCGTGATCGACCCCGTGACGCTCTCGCGCTACTTCTCCTCGGTGACCTTCGCGGGGTCCCGCCAACTGCTCAAGTCGGGGCCAGGCCCCGTCATGGCACACGCGCTCGCCCGTGCCGTCTCGCGCGCACGGGTGCGCCTCAGCAACTTCGACGGAGCCCTCTCCGGGCATCCCCTCCCAGGCGTCGCCTCGCAGCTCGACGACCTCCTCCTCGCATCCGAGTCCGCGGACCTTTCGGCGAACCGCAGAGCCGGCGCGGTCTCGGTCGTCGAGCAGCTCCTCACAGGACAGCTCCACCTGGTCCGGTTCGCGACAGAGAGCACCTTCACGCTCACCGCACGGGCGGGGCTGATCCCCATCACCGTCGAGTCCCACGCGCCGTACACGATCGTCGGCCGCCTGTCGGTCAGCGGCAACAAGTTCGTCTTCCCCCACCACGGGACATCGCGCGTGATGCACCTCGATCACGCCACCAACGCGTCGCGAGTCGACGTCGTCGTGCGCAGCTCCGGGGATTTGCCGCTCCACGTGGTGTTCACGTCGCCCAACGGACACCTCGTGATCGCGCGTGACCTCCTCACCGTGCGGTCCACGGCCACCTCCGTCGTCGGCATCGTCCTCACCGTCGTCGCGCTGGCGATCCTCCTCACCTGGTGGGCCCGTACGTGGTGGTCCGGGCGCCGGCGCAAGCGTGTCCGGGACACGCCGTCGCCCGAGACCGAAGCGGCCGCACCGTGACACGGCGAAGCCTGGGGCGGGGCACCCGGCGGCCAGCGCACTCCGCAGTCACGGGGGGGCCGGCCGATTCGCCGGACGCCGCTGTCGACGCGGCGGCGCTTCCGGGCACCACATCGAGCGCCGCGGCCGGCGGCGCCCGCCTCCGGCGTGCCGCGCTCTGGATGGCGGCGGGCACCGCGGTGTCGCGCTTCACGGGCCTCCTCCGGATCATCGCGTTGGCGTACGCGCTCGGCGCCACGCACCTCGCAGACGCCTACAACCTCGCCAACACGACGCCGAACATGATCTACGACATCGTGCTCGGCGGCGTCCTCGCCGCGACGTTCATCCCCGTCTTCATCGATCGCCTTGCCACCAGGGACGAGGACGCCGCGTGGCGTGCGATTTCGGCGGTCTCCACCGTTGCGGTGGTGATCCTCGTGGTCATGACGGTCGTCTTCTGGGTGCTCGCGCCACAGGTGATCGACGCGTACACCGCGTTCGCCCACGCGCACGGCGTGAGCGCGGGCGCCCTCTCACAGGAGAAGGCTGTCGCGTCGACGCTGCTCCGCTGGTTCGTGCCACAGGTCGCCCTCTACGGCGTGATCTCGATCATGTCCGCCCTCTTGAACACGCGCCGCCGGTTCGCAGCGCCGATGTGGGTGCCCATCGCGAACAATGTCGTCGTCATCGCCATCCTCTTGGCGTTCCACGCGCTTGTCCCCAAGTTCCCCGAGCACGTGCTCGCCGACGTCCATGCGCACAGCGGTGAGCTCGTGCTCCTCGGGGTCGGGACGACCGTCGGCGTGCTCGTCCAGGCGCTCGCCCTGGTGCCCTCGCTGCGCGGGATCGGCCTCGGCCGCCTGCGGTGGCGCTGGGAGCCGCGGCACGAGGCGGTGCGCACGGTCGTGCGGCTCGGTGGATGGACCTTCGGGTTCGTCGTGGCCAACCAGGTGGCGCTCTACATCGTGCTCGCCCTCGCCGTCGGCGTGAAGTCCGCAGACCCCGTGTCCTCGTACACGTACGCGTACACCTTCTTGCAGATGCCCTTCGCCGTCGTCGCCGTGTCGATCATGAGCGCGGTCACGCCGGAACTCGCGGAGCGATGGTCGACGGGCGACGAAGAGGGCTTCCGGAGACGGCTCACCGGCGGCTTGCGCGCGACCCTCGCCGTGATCTTCCCCGCGGCGATGGGCATGCTGATCCTCGCGCGTCCCGCGGTGGCCCTCCTTCTCGGCCACGGCAGCACCTCGGTCGCGGGGACCGACGCGACGGGCGCGGCGCTTGCGATGTTCTCGATCGGATTGCCCGGCTTCTGCGCGTACCTGTACATCGTGCGCGTCCTGCAGGCGATGCAGCGGACCAAGGTCGCCTTCTACCTCTACTTGTTCGAGAACGGGCTCAACGTCGTCTTCGCCGTCGCGCTCGTCGGTCCGCTGGGCGTGCGCGGGCTCGCGCTCTCCTTGTCGATCGCCTACTCGCTCGGGGCAGTCGCGGGCGTGATCGTCCTCAGGCGGTGGCTGGGCGCGCTCGGCGGCCCGCGGGCATGGGTGCCGCTGCGCCGGGCGGCTGGTGCCACGATCGTGATGGGCGCGGTCGTGCTCGTCGTCTCCAACGTCTCGGGCGCCGATCAGGGTCTCGGGCTGCTCGCTCGTGTCGTCGCCGCCGTCGCCGCCGGCGGCGCGGTCTACGCCGGGATCGGTGCGCTGCTCGGCGGCCGGCACCGGCCCATGGCCCTCCTCACCGGCGAGCCCGTCGGCGCGACAGCCGCGTCCTTCGACCGCGCCGACGCTGGCGCAGCGACCGGGCTCGGCGCGGAATGGGGCGACCCCCGGTCACCGGTCAACACCGGCCCGCGCATCCGGATCGTGCCTCCACCTGGCACCCCCGACGCCCGCGCGTCCTCTGCGTTCGACCGCGACCGGGCGCTGCGCACGCCTCGCGCCGACCCCGTCGTGGCGACGCGGGTCCCGCTCGGGGGCAGCGCCGCACCGCCAGGCGCGCGGGACGCGGCGGGCGAGGCGGACCACAACGACGACGAGCCCGGCGAGCGTCGCTGGGTCGGGGGCACCAGCACGTCGTTGCGCCGGCGGCTGCCGCGCTAGGTTGCTCGCGCCCGAGAGTCCGCGTCCGCTGCGGCCCACCGCCGGTCGGGCACCGGCAAGGAGCCGGGAGCCAGGGAAAGAGGCCTAGTGGCAGGAATCCGGGTCGTCACCGACAGCGCGTGCGACCTTTCCGACGACCTCGCCGAGCGCTACGGCATCGAGGTCGTGCCCCTCACCATTCGCTTCGGGGAAGAGGAGCTGCTCGACCGGCGCGACCTTTCCCCCCAGGAGTTCTGGCGGCGCTGCAAGGGCGCAGGAGCGCTGCCCGAGACCGCGGCGCCGCCGCCCGGAGCCTTCAGCGCCGCCTACGAACGAGCTGCAGCCGAGGGGGCCGGCGGCGTGGTGTGCCTCACGTTGTCGGCCGGTGTCTCGGCGACGTACCAGGCGGCGCTCGCCGGTGCCGAGCCGTTCGAGGGTCGGTTGCCCATCGTGGTGATCGACACGCGCTCGCTCACCATGGGACAGGGACTGATGTGCATCGCCGCCGCCGAGCTGGCGGCAACCGGCGCCCCGCTCGCCGCGGTGGTGGCGGCCGCACGAGACCTCATCGGCCGGACGCGCGTGCTCGGCGTGGTCGACACCCTCGACCACCTCCAACGCGGAGGGCGGATCGGCGGCGCTGCCGCACTCGTCGGCTCGCTGCTGTCCATCAAGCCGGTCATCGAGGTGCGCGACGGCGTCGTGGAACAGGAGTCCAAGCAGCGCACCCGGGGCCGCGCGCTGGACTACCTGGCGGCGAAAGTCGCCGCCGAGGGCCCCCTCGACCGGCTGGCGGTGTGCGACGGGGCGGCGCCGGACATCGAGGCCGTCGTGGAGCGGCTCCGGCGCGTCCAGGTGGCCCACGAGCTCGTCGTCACCGAGCTCGGCCCTGTCGTGGGGACCCATTCGGGCCCCGGGGCCATCGGCGTCTGCTACCAGCTTCGGGTTCCGCCTGTTTCGGCGCGCCGGTAGGCTCGTCCCATGAGCGACCTTCACTCGGCTCCGGCCGGCCCGGCAGCCCCCAGCCCGACCGGGCACGGCGCGTCGGGTCTCGCCGGGCAGCTGCCACCGGCCGTGGGCGCCGCGGCCGCCGAGGCCGCCGCCGACCTTCCCCGCAAGGCCGCCGACGCGGTCCAGCTGCTCGTGGACACGATCCACGACAAGGCGGTGCGCCCGGCGGTCCTCGCCACGAGGGCGATCGTCTTCGGCCTTCTCGTGGCCGCGCTGGGCACGGTGCTGGTCGTCGTGGGCTCGATCGCGGTGCTCCGCATCTTCGACGTCTACGTCTTCGGCCACCGGGTGTGGCTGAGTTACATCGTGCTCGGCGGCGCGCTGACGCTCGCAGGGCTCGCCGCCTGGACGCGCCGGACCGCGCGCCCCTCCCCCGTCCGGCCCCGCTGAGGTAGCGATGACGACCCATGTGAAGGTGCTGATCGCGGGCTCGGGTCCCGCTGGGCTGACCGCCGCGGTCTATGCCGCACGCGCCCAGCTGAACCCCGTCATCGTCGAAGGCGAGCCGTCGTCGACGAGCGACCAGCCCGGCGGCCAGCTCATGCTCACGACCGAGGTCGAGAACTTCCCCGGGTTCCCCGACGGCGTCCAGGGCCCGGAGCTGATGACCGCGATGCGCTCCCAGGCGGCGCGCTTCGGCGCCGAGATCGTGACCGCCAAGGTGACGAGTGTGCGCCTGGGCAAGAGCCCCTTCGGGGTGTGGACGGGCGACCCCTCGGCTTCGGAGCCCACCTACGAGGCGGAGGCGCTCATCATCTCGACGGGCGCCCAGGCGCTCATGCTCGGCGTGCCCGGCGAGGATCGGCTCCTCGGCTACGGGGTGTCGACCTGCGCGACGTGCGACGGCTTCTTCTTCCGCGGCCAGCACATCGCCGTGGTCGGCGGGGGGGACTCAGCGCTCGAAGAGGCGTTGTTCCTCACCCGCTTCGCGTCGAAGGTCACCGTCGTGCACCGCCGGGACCGGCTGCGTGCCTCGCGCATCATGCAAGAGCGCGCGCTCGCGCATCCGGACATCGAGTTCGCCTGGACACATCAGGTCGTCGAGGTGCTCGGCGACGGCAAGCTCACAGGTGTGCGCCTCCGTCACTCCATGAGCGGCGAAGAACACGTGCTCCCGGTCACCGGGCTGTTCGTCGCGATCGGCCACCGGCCCAACACGGAGGTCTTCCGAGGGCAGGTGGAGCTCGACGACGAGGGCTACGTGCTCACCCGCGATGGCACGTCGACCAACGTCGACGGCGTCTTCGCCTGTGGTGACGTGCAGGACCGGACCTATCGCCAGGCGATCACGGCAGCCGGCTCGGGCTGCATGGCCGCGATCGACGCGGAGCGTTGGTTGGAAGCTCGGGGTTCGTAGTAGCGCAAAGGGCTCGGGCAACCCGAGGGGGGCATGGCCGCCGGGAACGCCGCGATGCTGCCGGCGACCCCGTTCCCCGGGGTCGACCCAGCGGGGGAACAGCGGGTGCATCATCGGTGTTGGCCGTCCAGGAACGTGGGAAAGGTGACCCGGGCGCCGGGTACGGGAAGGATCCGAGGTCGAGGAGGACAACATGAGCGAGAAGATGGTGACGCTGGACGACAGTACGTTTGACGAGCATGTCAAGGCGGCGGAGGTCCCTGTCCTCGTCGACTTCTGGGCCGAATGGTGTGGGCCGTGCAAGATGATCGCCCCGGTGCTCGAGGAGATCGCTGCGGAACAGGCCGGCAAGCTGCAGATCGCGAAGCTGAACATCGACGAGAACCTCGACGTGACGCGTCGGTACGACGTGATGAGCATCCCGACGCTGATCCTGTTCAAGGACGGGGAGCCGAAGGTCAGGCTCATCGGGGCAAAGCCCAAAGGACAGCTGCTCCAGGAGCTGTCGGGCTACCTCTAGCCCGTCCGGTGGCCGATCGGGGCGCCACCCTGCCCCTCGGCGAAGGCGACCGCGGCGAGGCGGTGGCGGACATCCAGGCCCGGCTCCTCGGCCTGGGTTTCGGTCCCATCAGCGACGCTGCCGGCGAGTTCGGGCTCGCCACCCGCGCCGCGGTCGAGGCCTTCCAGCGGCACCGGGGGCTGCGTGTGGACGGCCGCTGCGGACCGCAGACCTGGCAGACCCTCGTCGAAGCCGGGCACCGTCTGGGCGACCGGTTCCTCTACCGCCGCACGCCCATGCTGCGGGGAGACGACGTCGCCGAGCTCCAGCAGCGCCTCTGCGCGCTGGGCTTCGACACCGGCCGGGTGGACGGTATCTTCGGCGACGCGACCGCAAAGGCCTTGCGCGAGTTCCAGGAGAACGCAGCCCTTCCCGTCGACGGCATCCTCGGCCCCGGCACGCTACGGGAGCTCCGTCGCGTCGCGGCGAGGGGGGCCGCGCCCCTCCACCTCGTGTCGACCGTGCGCGCTAGGGAGCTTCTGCGCCAAGCCCCACCCACGCTCGCGGGACGGCATCTCGCGATCGGAGAGCCCGGGGGCCTGGCAGCGCCTGTCGCCGCGCTCCGCCGACGTCTCGTGACCCATGGTGCATCGGTCACCACCCTCCACCATCCCGACGACTCGGCCCAGGCTCGCCAGGCGAACAGGGCGGGAGCCGACGCGTACCTCGCGCTGCGCCTCGAGCCAGACCGGCCCGGTGCGCTCGCCGCCTACTACTCCGGTTATCGGGACGAGTCTGTCGGCGGCCGGCTGCTCGCCGAGGCGATCCAACGCGCGGTGCCGGCAGCGCTCGGCGTCCCGGACCTCGGCGTGCGCGGGATGTCGCTCACGGTCCTCCGCGAGACCCGGATGCCCGCCGTGATCGTCGAGGTGGGCCCGGCCGCGGTCGCGGTCGAGCACGGACCTGCCCTCGCCGAGGCCCTGGCGGGCGCGCTCGCCTCGTGGGCGTCAGGCCCCTGGGAGTGAGCGTCGTGGGTCGCCAAGGTGTCCGGAACGTGACCGAGCGTTGAACTTCAGGGCGAAGCTGACAATCCACAACGTCATGCACAGGTTGTGGATACTGCTGTAGTGCGGGTTGACGTTGAGGGATGTCCCCCCGCCCCGCAGCTGATCAGTATGCCGAAGGATGGGGCGCAGGCTGGGGGCCCTCGACCATTGCCCGGTAGATCCGTTCGAGATCCTCCAAGGTCGCGAATTCGACCACCACGCGACCCCGCCGGTTCCGCAGCTCGACCTTCACGCGCGTGTTGAGGTGGGTCGAGAGGAGCTCTTCGAGCTCGAGGAGCCCGGGTTCGGGGAGCCTCCGCTGACCCGCACGCCTGGTAGTACCATCGGTAGTACCACCAGGAGCCTCGGCGTCGCCCTGCTCGCCCCCCTTGCCCTCCTCCTCCGCCCCAGGCGATCGCACCGCCTCCTCGACTTGCCGGACGGTGAGCCCCTCGCCGACGATGCGCCCGACGAGCGCCTCTTGGAGCGTGCGGTCCGGGGTGCCGAGCAGCGCCCGGGCGTGGCCGGCGGAGATCGACCCGTCCGCCAGTGCCCGTTGGACTCCGGTCGGGAGCTGGAGAAGCCGGAGCGTGTTGGTGACCGTTGCCCGGCTCTTGCCGACCCGGGTCGCCACCTCCTCGTGGGTGTGCCCGAAGTCGTCGATCAGCTGCTGGTAGGCGGCAGCCTCCTCCAGGGGCCCGAGATCCTCCCGGTGCAGGTTCTCCACCAGCGCCTGCTCGAGACTCTGGGCGTCCGCTGAGACCTCACGCACGAGCACCGGGATGGTCTGCAGTCCCGCACGCCTCGCGGCACGCCAACGGCGCTCGCCGGCGATCAGCTCGTACTCGTCCCCATCAGGGTCGACGGGCCGGACGAGCACCGGCTGGAGGACGCCCAGCTCCCTGATGGAGGCGGCGAGCGCCGACATCGCCTCCTCGTCGAAGTGCGTCCTCGGTTGGAGGGCGCTCGGCCGGATGCTCGAGATGGGCACCTCCCGCAGGGCGCTGCCCTGCGACCCGGAGACTTCGGTGGGGATGAGGGCACCGAGTCCCTTACCCAGTCCGCTGCGACGCACCATTGCTCACCTCCTTTGCAAGCTCGCGGTACGCGACCGCCCCTCGCGAGGCGGGGTCGAACACGGTGATCGGTTGGCCGAAGGACGGCGCCTCGGAGAGGCGGACCGTCCGCGGGATCACGATCCGACAGACCTTGTCGCCGAAGTGCTGGCGCACCTCCGCGGCGACCTCCAGCGCGAGGCGCGTGCGTGCGTCGTACATCGTGAGCACGATCGCGCTGACCTCGAGACGGTCGTTGAGGTTGGAGGCCACGAGGTGGACGTTGCGGAGCAGCTGCCCGAGGCCCTCCAGCGCGTAGTACTCGCACTGGATCGGCACGAGCACCTCGCTCGCCGCCGCGAGCCCGTTGATGGTGATCAGCCCGAGCGACGGGGGGCAGTCGATCAGCACGAAGTCGAAGTCCTCGAGGACCGTCTGGACCGCTCGGCGCAGACGGAGCTCGCGGCTGAAGGCCGGTACGAGCTCGATCTCCACCCCGGCGAGGTCGATGGTGGCTGGGGCGACGAACAGGTTCCGGACGCTGGTCGGCTCGATGCAGTCCTCGAGCGGCGTGTCCCGCATGATCACGTCGTACATCGAGTACTCGAAGTTCCGGGCGTCGATGCCAAGACCCGTGGTGGCGTTCCCCTGCGGGTCCAGATCGACAACGAGGATGCGGTAACCGAGCTCCGCAAGGGCGGCGCCGAGGTTCACCGTGGTCGTGGTCTTCCCGACCCCGCCCTTCTGGTTGGCGACCGCGATCACCCTTGGCAGTGGACGGAAGGTCGAGACTCCTCGGCCGTCCGCTCCGTCAGGGAGGTTCGCCGACCCGCTGTCGAGGTGCCTGCCGCCCCCAGCGAGCTCGGCCACGTCGGTGCGGATCACCGGCCCGGAATCGTCGCCGGTGGTGGCGCGCTCCGGGGGGTCGGACCCATCGCCGTCGGTGGGGCCTTCGTCGGTGGGGCCTTCGTCGGTGGGGCCTTCATCCGGGGATGCGTCTCCCGGGAAAGCGGTGCCGCCGGCGGCGGTGGCGCCTGGCGCCTGCTCCGCGCGGGCAGCCGTAAGCTCTCCGGCGGACCCCTCCCCCACCGGCACTCCCGGTTCTTCCACCGGTTCTCCGCTGACGCCGTCAACGCCGTCGGTGGCCTCGACTCCGTCCGCGGCCTCGTCCACGTCGACGATCTCGACTCCGTCAGCGGTCTCGCCCACCGCCGCCGCGTTCTCCGGTTCTCCGCGCGCTTGGCGCGACTCCTCGCTTTCGCGACGTCGCCGTCCGATCATTCTCACCACTGGGCAGCTCCCGCGCAGAACGAGAGGCGCCGCGCGTCCACATCCACGCACGACGCTGACGAGCGGCTACCGGGAACGGGGCGATCCTCCGGCTCTCCCCCGCTCATAGCCACGACGCCCATCCTCGCTCGCGCGCAACCGGAGGTCAAGCCTTGTCGCCAACCTTTGGCACCTTCTACCCGTGCGCTACCCGTGCGCTACCCGTGCGCCGATCCCTGCGCCGATGGGGATGGGTGTTCCACGTGGTTCATGACGGTGAAACAACCGCCCGGCCCGGGGGCTCGGCAAGGGCTCGGCATGGTGGTGTTCCCGAGCGCGCCCACCTCCGTGTGAAAGGCTGACCGAGGATGGAGCCGATCCCGTTCGAGCCGGGCGAGTCGGCGGTCGTGGTGCCGGTCCCGGCCGCCGAGCCTCTGGTGTCGTCGTGGCGAGACCGCTTCGACAGCTCCGCTCCATACGGGATTCCGGCCCATGTGACCGTCACCTACCCGTTCCTACGTGAGCCGGTGCTCGATGAATTCGTGCTCGAGCAGCTCAGAGCCGAGTGTTCGGAGGTCTCGCCGTTCGAGGTGACGTTCAATCGGGTGGGGAGGTTCACCACCGTCGCCTACCTTGCGCCCGAGCCGGACCGGCTATTCCGGGACCTGACCGCTCGACTGCTGACGCGCTGGCCGGAAGCTCCTCCGTACGGGGGCGAGCACGAGGACGTCGTTCCCCACTTGACCGTCGCAGAGGGAGTCCCAACGGTGCTCGACGCTGCCGAACGCGACCTCCAGCCACAGCTGCCGCTGACGACCATTGTCGAGATGGCGGAGCTCTACGTGTTCGACGGCCGGCGGTGGAGAGTCCGGGAACGCCTGCCGTTCCGAGCCTCACCTCCCAAGGCATCGGCATAGCCCAGCATGTCGGCTTGTTGGGTGGCCCGTGTCTCGCGGTCTCGACCACGCGGCACCGGCGGGGACTCGGGGCTCCTCGACGGCGGCACGTTTCACGGGTAACTTGACGGTGAAACAAGCAGAAGGTCGGCCGGCCTGGCCGAAAGTGGGGGAGTGATGGCGAGCGAGTTCGAAGAGGGCGTGCTGGTGGGCGTGCTGGTGGGCGAAGGTCACTTCGGTGGAGACGGGCGCCAACCCCAGGTGACGCTGCGGATGCACGAGCGGCATGAGGCGCTCTTCCGATGGCTGGAGCGGACCTTCCCGGGCGGCCGCGTCTACGGACCGTACGACCACGGTGGCCGCCGCTACTACCAGTGGATGGCCCGCGGCGCGTTCTTGCGTGACGAGGTGCTGCCAATCCTCCGGCGGCGGCTCAACCCCTCGCTCGACGGCTACGCAGAGCGTCGCTTGGCCCAGATGTGCGATCGCTACGCGAGGCAGTTCCGGACCGCCGGCGACGACGATGCGACCACGGGCCTGCCGACGCTCGCCGAGGGTGAACCCCGGGCAGCGGCGACCACGCCTGGCCGGAGCTCGACCCTGCCTGGCGGGCGGCGCGACGGGGCGCGCGACGTCGAGGCGATCTTCGCGGCCCTCCGAGCGGTGCATCCCGCGCCCGACACCCCACCCGGAGGTCGCCCCGACACCCCACCCGACCTTCTCCCCGACGCTCTCTGACGCACCGAACTCACGGGCGTATCGGGCCAGTCTGCAGGGTCAGAAGAGCGGTCGCTTCGAAGGGACGCCCACGCGGCGTGGAAACCGATCGGGGCACAGCTGCTCCTGAGTGACGGCGGCGAACCGGTAGGACGATCCCGTGGACCGGGCCGGACCCATGCCCAGCTCCGCCAACCGCTCGGCAGGCCACCGGGCGTGGCCGGCCGTGACCGCAGGTGGGGGCTCCGAGACGACGAGCAGCCCGCCGGCCCGGAGGAAGGGGGCGGCACACTCCGCCGCCACCGCCGGTCGTCCGAAGCCCCGGGCGGTCACGAGGTCGTACCTGCCCCTCTTCTGTGGTGTCCGGCCCAGGGTCTCCGCGCGCTCGGCCACCGCCACCACCCGGCCGGCCAGTTCGAGCCGTCGGATCGCGCCGAGAAGAAACGCGGCCCGCCGCTGGTGCGCGTCCACGAGCAGGAAGGACGAGGCGTGCCAACGGACGGCAAGGACCAAGCCCGGGACCCCGGCCCCCGACCCCAGGTCGACGACTGACAACGGTGGAGCGCCGTCCCGCTCTGCCTCCGCCACGTCCGCGAACTCGTCGGCCTGGTCGAGATGGGCCGAGATTCGACCCGGCCCGAGAAAGCCCAGCTCCCTCGCCTCTTCGAGGATCGGGCGAAGCTGGCTGAGCGACGCGATCAGGAGGCGGGGGAGATGACGACGAACCGGTTCGGCTCTTCGCCCTGGGAGCTGGAGGTGACGCCGTCGATGGTGACGACCGTGTCGTGGACGACCTTTCGATCCGCCGGGCTCATCGGCTCGAGGGCGCGCTCGGAGCCCGCTTCCAGCACCTCTGCCGCCACCTGTGCGGTGAACCGGCGCAGCGCGGCAGCCCGGCGCTCGCGGTAGCCGGCGACGTCAACGAGGATTCGATCCGTCCTGTTGGGGAAGTGCCGCTGGACGACCGTCCTCGTCACGTCCTGGAGCGCCGCAACCGTCGCTCCCTTCGGTCCGACGAGGACGCCCAGCCCCTCGCCGTGTGCGGCGAGCTCCACGGTCTCCTCGTCCAGCTCTCGGACGGCGATCGTGGCCTCGAGCCCGAAACGGTCCAAGAGCCCCTCGAGGAACTCTCTGGCCACTGCCGCCTGTTCCTGCAGCGTGATCCCGTCAGCCACTTCCTGGCCCTCCTTCACCGCTCCGTCTGTCACCGTTCTGTCCCGACCCGCACGTACATCACCGTCCCGGCGGGCGCGCTGCTGCGCCACCCCCGAGTCACCGATCACCGTCTCCGACGCTGCCCCCTGGGGCGCCGGTTCACCCGTCCGCTGGCGCGCTGCGCTCCTCCGGCGCCGGCGCCTGCGCCGTGACGCCGCACTCGGGGCGGGCCCGCCCTCTTCGGGTCCTTGTCCACCGGAGCCCGCGACCTCCACCCCGCGAGCCTCCCGTCCTCCGTCTGCGCCGGCTCCCGAGCCGGCGCGCCGACGCGTCCGTGTCCCACCTCCGCCACCACCCGCAGCGCCCCTTGTGCCGCCCCGGCTCCGCTCGCGCTGGCGCCGGACCCGCTTTGGCCGTGGCTCCGCAGGCCGGACGCGCGCCCGGACCCTGGCTTCGCCGCGTACCCGCCCGAACAACCCCGTCTTCGGCTCGGACAACACGACGACCTCGGCATCCTTCTCGGACACGCCGAGCTGGTCGAGCGCACGCTCTCTCGCGTCTTCGACGGACTTGCCCGTCTTCTCCACCCACTCCATTGCTCAGCGTGCCTTCCGTGCGCGCTTCGCCTTCGACCTCGGGTGGGGCTTCGGCGCTGGGGGAGCGGTAGTACCAGAGGTCCTACCTCGCCTGCCGGCTCGGCCCTTGCCGTTCGAGGGACCGCCGCCGCCGTTCTGCGCGGGCGGCTCGCCCTCCGGCGACCCCCGATTCCCGCTGAACGGGAGAAGCCGGCGCTCGCCCTCGCCCGGTGCAGCGGGTCCGGCTCCTCCGGGCTTCGTCGGGGTGGACGAGCGGGCGTCGAGCACCCCCTGGGCCGAAGCCGGTTTCGCCTTGGCGCCCACCTGGCGCTCGCCCGTGGCCTGCACGAGGCCGTAGCGGAAGATGAGGTCCTGGGTGAGCACCCGGATCGCCGACGAGACGATCATGTAGATCACCACGCCGGCGGGGACGAGGAAGTAGATGTAAGCGAAGATGAGCGGCATGAACCGCTGCATCTGCTGCATCTGCTGGGGCACCTGCTGCTGAGTGTTGTTCTTCTTGTTGCGCCTGGTCATCTGCGCCATCTGGAAGTATTGCAGTCCCACCGCAACGGCGAGAAGCGCGAAGTACGGGATGTAGTCCACCCAGTGGGCGCGATGTGTGAGCGGCTTCGCCGCAAGGTTGAGCCCGATCGAGTGCATGACGCCGGGCGTCTTGATCAAGTTCTCGTAGATCGCGGAGTGGTGCGGCACGTAACGGGGTGTCGCGCAGACCACCTGGGGCGCCAGTGGGTGGCAGACCTTGTGGCCTGTCCCGAGCTTTGTTCCCGCCTTGACGGTGTTGGCGAGACCCCGGATCACGTCGTAGAGCACGATGAACGCCGGCATCTGCAAGAACATGGGGAGGCAGCCTCCGGTGGGGCTCACGCCCTTCTCCCGGTAGAGCTTCATCATCTCTTCGTTGAGCTGCTGGCGGTTCTCCGCACCCTTGTACTTCGCGCGGAGCTTCTGCATCTCGGGCTGCAACGCCTGCATCGCGAGCATCGACCGCGTGCTCTTGATGGTGAGCGGGGTGAGCAGGGCCATGATCAGCACCGTGAGCAGGAGGATCGCGACCGCGTATGTCGGGACGACGCCGTAGATCCACGCCAGCACGTCGGCGATCACGACGAACAGCGGGTGGAAGATGTCGCCGATCGCCTTGAACAGCGAGTTCTCGGCGAGGAGGAGCGGCACGTGCACGGTCACTCCTTCCCTCGCCGGTGGCGCCCGGTCTCGAGCGGCACGAGGTCGACCCCGCGCCCGCCGAGCGGGCGGCAACGTGCCAGGCGACGAGCGGCCAGCCACAACCCGCGCCAAGCGCCGTGACGCTCCACGGCCTCGACGGCGTACGCCGAGCAGCTCGGGTAGAAGCGGCACGGCGAGACGTGCCCCGCCCTTGCCGCCTGGTACACGCGCAGCAACGCCAGCGCCGCGCGCTGCCCCGGGCCGCGCCGCGCCGGGGGGGCATCGTCGGGCGCCGGGCGCTCGGCCACGTCCGTGGCCCCATGGCCGCGATGCGGGTCGGTCACGTCTTTCTCACGACTCCCTCCGGGCCCGGTCGCCCGCTCGCAGAGCGGCGTCCTGCGCCGCCGCCCGGACGACGCCGCACAGCTCGTCGAATCCGAGCTGCGCGGCTTCCGGCGTTGCCCGCACGAGATAGGCGCCCGGCTCGAGCGCCGGCCCGGCGGCCCGGACCGCCTCGCGGAGGCGACGGCGCAGCCGGTTCCGAGCGACCGCGCCGCCATGACGGCGGCCGATCGCGTAGGCCGCCAGCGGCAGGCAGGACGACTCCTCGGTGCGGCTGAACGCCACGTTCACCGGCCCCCGCTGCGCCCGGCCGTCGGGCCGAGACAGCGCGCGGAACGTCGCCTGCCTGTGGATCCTTCCCACGATGGGTGCCATGGTCTCCTCGGGCGCGGGCGAGCAGAGCGGACGCCGCTCACACCGTCAGCCGATGACGCCCCTTGAGCCGTCTCGCCTTCAGGATCGCCCGGCCGGCACGCGTCGACATGCGGTGGCGGAACCCGTGCCGCTTCGCTCGCTTGCGCGTGTTGGGTTGATAGGTTCGCTTCACGTCGGTAAACCTTTCCGCGTTGCCCGGCGCGCGGTCAGACCGGGCCGGCACCGGCGCACGGACCACCGCGACGCCCGTCGTGGGCTGCGATGTCGCCGCGCGATCGTACGCGACGGCGCCCGGCCACACTAGTCGGCCATGGAGGGGCGAACGGAGCGGGTTGGCACTAGTCGGGGGCGCTCGGACGGTGTACGTTCGACCGACCACGCCGGTGGTGTGTTCCACACCTGTGGACCACGCTGTGGACGAAGATCGCCTCGGGTGCGCGGAGGAGCAGGTGGACGACACGAGAGGCTTGTGGACCAGGTGCGCCGCGCCGCTGCGTGAACAGGTATCGGACACCACCTGGCAGATGTGGCTCTCGAGCATCGAGCCGGTCTCTTACGACGGTGAGACCATGGTGCTCGGCGTTCCCAACGCGGTCGTCCGCGAGCGGGTCGAGGGCCGCTTCCTCCCGCTGATCGCAGAGACGGTCTCCGCGGCGGCCGGTCACGCCGTCGACGTGCGCTTCGAGATCGGCGACCGCACCGCGGCGGTGACGGCGGTCACGGCGGACATGCCGGTGGCACCGGCGCCGCCGTTGCCGGTCACGCCGTCGACGCCGCCTACCACCATCACTGGCGCCCCGGCGGACGCGCAGCCCACCTTGCCGATCGACCGCACCCGGCCGGTCGGAGCGCCACCGCACGTCGGGGCCGCGGTTTCGCTCGACGCCCGGTTCACCTTCGACAGCTTCGTCGCGGCGTCCTCGAACCGGCTCGCGCACGCCGCCGCGCAGGCGGTCGCCGAGACGCCCGGCCGGTCTTACAACCCCCTTTTCATCTACGGCGACTCGGGGCTCGGCAAGACGCACCTCCTCCATGCGATCGGCAACTACGTGCAGGAGAACTTCCACTCGAGGACGGTCCTCTACGTCACGACCGAGACGTTCATGAACGACTTCGTCGACTCGCTGCGAAAGGCGGAGACGATCGCCTTCAAGCGCCGCTACCGTGAATGCGACGTCCTCCTCATCGACGACGTCCAGTTCATGGAGAACAAAGAGGGGCTCCAGGAGGAGTTCTTCCACACCTACAACGACCTGCACGGCGCGGGGAAGCAGATCGTCCTCACCTCCGACCGCCCGCCGAAGTCCATCGAGACGCTCGAGGACCGGCTGCGCAGCCGCTTCATGTCCGGCCTCATCACCGAGGTGGACCCCCCGGACCTCGAGACGCGCCTCGCCATCTTGCG
>JAJZMN010000272.1 GCA_021850345.1 Actinomycetes bacterium
CTTCGTGGTGCACGAGCCGCCAGTCGAGCTTTCCTTGAAGATCGCGCCCATCGTCGGCCTCGTCGGGGATCTGTCGTGCCCGCTCCTCGGCCTCTTCGGCGCCGAGGACTCGCACCCCTCCCCAGAAGAGACCGCGACGCTCGCCCGTGCCCTCGAACGCGAGCGAAAGACGTTCGAGTTCCACACCTTCGAGGGCGCCGGTCACGCCTTCTTCGCCGTCGACCGGCCGATGTACCGCCCGGACGCAGCGACCAGGGGCTGGCCGATCATCTGGGAGTTCTTCGGGCGCACGTTGCGCTGAGCGGAGCATCCTCGGGGAGCGACGCTGCGGTTTCAGCTCCGCGCCCCGAGCCCCGCGAGCTCGTCGAGGGCACCTCGCCAGGCTTCGACCGATCCTCGGCCCGTTCGCGCACCGGGCGCGTTGGAGGACTCAGGAAGCTCGATCCCGATCTGACCGAGCGCGGCGAAGAAGTGCTTGTCCCACTCCGGCGCGCTGCGCACGGGCCATGGCGGATGCTCCGGCTGCTCGTCGAACATGAGCCGGACTGCCGCGACCACCGACTCGGGATCCGGCGAGCACGCCAGTGCCGCACCCTTTTCGAGCTCGTGCAGCGTGTTCTCCCTGCCGTGCCCCGGCACGACGTCGAGGATCACGAGCCAGCGGCCGATCACCCGTGCTTCGTGGCACGTCTGTCCCGACGAGGTCACGACCGCGTCAGCGGCCGCCATGAGATCCGGCACTCGGTTGGTCATGCCGAACGGCAGCACCCGCGAGCAACGGCGTGCCACGTCGCGGAGCCGCTCGTGCAACCGCTCGTTCATCCCCGCCACCGCGAGGACGAAGAAGCCCGCCTCGCCGAGGAGGCTCGCCGTCTCGGCCAGGGGGCCGAGCCCCCAGCCACCGGCCATGAGCAGCACGCACGGCGCCTCGGCGGGAACCCCCAACTCCTCACGTGCGGCGCTCTTGGGTCGCGCCTCGAAGAAGGGTGGCCGGACCGGAGGGGGTACGACCGCGAGGTTCGCGCCAGGGTCGTAGCGCTGGATCGTCGTCGCCGCCAGCGGCGAGCATACGATGTAGAGGTCGGTGCCGTCCGCGACCCACATTCGGTGGGCGCACGCGTCGGTGCATACCGCCACCGTCGTGAGCCTCGGCTCCCCTTTCTTGATGGCGGCGGCAGTCGAGACGCCGGTCGGGAAGACCGAGACGATGAGGTCGCCGTCGACGCGGACGAGCTGCTCGCGGACCTCGGGAACCACCTGGGCGAGGGCGGCGCGCTCGAGCATGCGGGGCAGCCAGGTGCCGTTCCGCAAGTGGCCGAAGTGAAAGGCGTCGTACACCGACGGGACGGAGATCATCCGCTTGAATGCGGCCGTGCCTGCCCGCGACCCTGCGCCGCCGAGCATCGACATGCAGTCGAGCACGCTTGCGGGTACCCCGACGGTGTCGAACGCCATCCGGCACGCCTCGGCGACCGAGTCGTGGCCCTTGCCGATCGATCCCGAGAGGATCAGCGTGCGGCGCGTGACACGCTCGGCGTTGCGCCGCCCCATGCCCACGTTGCTGGTCATCTGTTCGTCTCCGATCACCGGAACCTCCGTCACAGCACCTTGCCCGCAGCTGGATGCGCCCACACCAGGGATCGCGGCCGTCACACGACCAGCTCGTCCAGCGTGACGGCGTCGAGATGGCGGCGCGCCAGCTCGTCACCGACGGCGCCGAGCGCCTCATAGGCGACCCGCCACATGCCTTCCGGGCCGAAGCGGTCGCTGTCGTGGAGCAACACGACGGCCCCGGGCCGGAGCCGGCGCCCGATCCGCGCGGCGACAGCCCTGGGCGACGTTGTCGCCCACTCCCTCCCCCACGACGACCACAGCACGGTGTCCCAGCCCTTTCGCCGAGCGTGCAGAAGGGTTGCGCCGGTCACCTGCCCGTAGGCGGGTCGGAACCAGCGGAGCGCGACGCCGAGGGCCTCCATGAGCTCGCCCGCGGTATCGAGGTCGCGGCGGACCCAACGCGGCGACTTGACCAGGTGGTGCGCGTGGGCGAACCCGTGCGTCCCGAGCGCATGCCCACGCCCGAGGATGTCGTCTATGAGTGCAGGCTCACGTGCCACCTCCGAGCCGACCGGGAAGAACGTCGCGCGCAATCCCAGCTCGTCGAGCCTGGCGAGGATCTTGGGCGTGCCTTCTGGATGCGGGCCGTCGTCGAAGGTGATCGCCACCCGACCTGGGAACCGCGGGCCCTGCCAGCGACAGAGACCACCGGGCAGCGCCTGCAACGGCGTCCACTGCCCGAGCGCCACCGCGGCGGGTAGGTACTCGGCGGCAGCCGCAGCGACGCCGAGCGAGGCACCCACCGCCCATGGGCAGGACCGCCTGCGTGGATCCGCGTGGTCGAGCATCGTCACCTCGTCTGCCGAGGATGTTTCGGCTGCCATGGCCGTGTGCGCGACTTCGACCGTAGCGCGCCCGCAGTCCGCGCGAACGAGCGCGCACCTTCGACTCGATCACGTACACTCCCCGGTGCGCCTCTAGCTCAACGGCAGAGCAACGGACTCTTAATCCGCAGGTTGTGGGTTCAAATCCCACGAGGCGCACCAGGCGAGCACTGGTTCCTGGGAAGTCGACTCGGTCTGATAACTACAACGGAACTACAAGCGCTCCGTGCAAGGAACCAAGACCGAACTACGGCCTGGAGTGTGGCGCCTTCCGGGGTACGCGCGACGCCGCGCATCGGGCTCTCCGGTGCAGATCGTCCGCACGCTCGTCACGCCCGAAGCGGCCAAGGGGTGCGCGAAGCCGTGAGACGGTACGCGCCTTGACGGTTTTGGGGGTCGTCGCGCAGATGGCGGCCGCTCCGCGGTCGCTGCCCACATCTTTGCAAGCGGCGGCCACGAGGTCGCGCACAGCGTCGACATTCTTCTGCCGGCGCTCGTGCTCCAACCGGCCGAGCGACTGGGCCTTCCGTCTCCCACTTCCAACTCGACGACACGCCCGACGGTCCCGGGCTCGGTGCCGAGCTCGTCACGCAGCTTGCGGACGAGGCGGACCGCCTGTTCCTACTCGGACGGCGTGTAGCGGCGCAGAGACGGGCTCTTGGACTGATTCTGTGCTCCCGTTGATCCATCCTCGC
>JAJZMN010000250.1 GCA_021850345.1 Actinomycetes bacterium
GCAGCTTGCCGGGTGACGGCTTGCCCGGTGGCAGCGAAGCCGCGATGCCCGACGTCGTGCTCATCGGCACCGGCAGCGAGGTGCACGTCTGTGTCGGCGCCGCCGAGCAGCTCGCGTCGGAGGGCGTCCGAGCTCGGGTGGTCTCGCTCCCCTGCTGGGAGTGGTTCGACGCCCAGGACACCGCCTACCGTCACGCCGTGCTCCCGCCGGCCGTGCCCAAGCTCGCGGTCGAGGCGGGGGCGTCCTTCGGGTGGGACCGTTACGCGGACGCGACCGTGTCGATCGACACGTTCGGGGCGTCCGCGCTCGGCAGCCGGGCGCTCGCTGAATTCGGCTTCACCCCCGAGCACGTTGCCGAGCGTGCCCGGGAGCTGCTCGCACGACGCCGCGGTCCCGGCGGCGACGGCATACCCGGCTAATTCGCGAATTCGGACGACTGGTCAAGTCGGCCACGTCGACGTACTCGGCCAACAGGGCGAAGGAGGAGGATCGAGATGACCAAACTGCACGATCTCTATGACGATCAGGGGCAAAGCCCGTGGATGGACGACCTGCACCGCGAGTGGCTGACGGGGGGCCACCTCCGGGACCTCGTCGGCCTGGGCGTCCGTGGGGTCACGTCCAACCCGACCATCTTCGCCAAAGCCATCGAAGCGACCAACGTCTACGACGAGCAGTTCCGGAGCCTGCTCCGGTCGATGAGCGCCGAGGACGCGTACTGGGAGATGGTCATCGACGACGTCGAGCAGGCGCTGGAGGTCCTCAGGCCGGTGAGCCAGGCGAGCGACGGTGCCGACGGGTTCGTCTCCTTGGAGGTGGCCCCCTCGCTCGCCGCCGACACCGAGGGAAGCATCGCCGCGGCCCGCTCGCTTCACGAGCGGATCGACCGGCCCAACCTGTTCGTGAAGGTGCCGGCCACCCCGGCAGGGATCCCGGCCATCCGGACCCTCATCAGTGAGGGACGGAGCATCAACGTCACGTTGATCTTCAGCCTTGTGCGTTACGGCGAGGTGATGGAGGCGTACCTCTCGGGACTCGAGGCGTACGCGGCGGGCGGGGCGAGCAATCTCTCCAGGGTGCACAGCGTGGCGTCATTCTTCGTGAGCCGGGTCGACACGGAGGTCGACCGCCGGCTCGAGGCTCTGGCCGGCGGGGGCGACGGCGTCGGCGACCCTGAGGTGCTCGCGCTGCGGGGCAAGGCGGCCGTGGCCCAGGCGCAGATCGCCTACGAGCATTTCGTCAAGACGTTCGAGGGTCCCCGCTGGGATGCGCTCAAGGCCAAGGGAGCGCACGTGCAGCGTCCCCTGTGGGCGTCGACCTCGACCAAGAACCCGAAGTACTCGGACCTGCTGTACGTCGATTCGCTCATCGGGCCCGACACGGTGAACACCATGCCCGAGACGACGCTCGACGCCCTCATGGACCACGGAACCATCGCGCGCACCGTCGACGCGGACTTCGGGGCGGCGCACCGGGTGCTCGACGAGCTCGCCGCCGTCGGCGTCGACATGGACGACGTGAGCGCGGTTTTGGAGGACCAGGGGGTGAGCGCATTCGCCAAGTCCTTCGACGAGCTGCTCCAGTCGCTCACCGACAAGGCGAATTCGCTGACCTGACGCCGAGCACGCTCACCGGATCTCGACGGGGCCGTTTCGCCGGTCGGGCCGGCGCGCTGGCTGACGCGCTGGCCGCCGCGCTGCTCGACGCGCTGCTCATCGCACCGGGAACCGCCTTGCGAGGACGCCGGCGACGCGCTCGATCCGACCCGCGTCGAGCACCGCCGTCTGGAGCAGCATCGCGCCGAGCCGGCGCGGCCAGGTGACCCAGACGCCGTCGAAGCGCATCGGCCGCGCGAACCACGCCCACTCCGCGCCGACGAGACAGATCGCCGCATGCAAGGCGGGGGCGTCGTCGCCAAAGGCATCGTGCAGCACAGCCCCGACCTTGTCCCGCTGCCGGCGGACGCCCTCGAGAGCAGAGCTGCGGTCGCGGCGGCCCACATAGAGCGCGACGTCGCGCGTGAGCCACCCACCGACGTCGCGAGATTCGACGCGGCCGCGGTACTCCTTGGCGTCGACGATCCAGACGCCGGACGGGGCGACGGCGATGTGATCGATGTTGCCCCGCGTGCCCGGCAGCCGTCGGTCGTGGAGCACGATGCCGCGAACCCCGAGCGCCCGCTCGAGTTCGGCACCGACTCGGCGCTCGCCGTCTGCACCCGTCGACCATGCCCGGGTCGACTGACGTTCCCCCGCGAGCGCCGTCACCACCCAGGCGAACGGCCCGTACTGGCGCTTCCGCAAAGCAGCGTCGCGGGCAAGGCGGCGTCGGTACTCGGCATCGGCCGACCGACCTGCGGTTCCCCGCTCCAGTGTCGCCCCCCGGCGTTGCGCAACGTTGCGCGCGGGCCGGCCGGGGTCTTGTGCCATGGCCCGATGCCTACACCCCGGCTGGGACGTCGCTGGGCCCACACGTCCGAGACACGAGTGCGCCGGTACCGTTGTCGCTCGCACTACCGCTCACGTTCACCTTCCAACACCGGCTTGACGTCGACGACGGGCGTCCCGTCGAGTGCCTCGAGGTTCGCAACGTCGATCCAGTCGTCGCCGCGGCCGACGACGGTCGTGCGGTGTAGCCCGATCGGGTTGGGCCTGTCGGGCGACCTCGTGCTGAAGACGCCGGTAAGCGGGATGGACTCGTCGTCCTCCGGATGGGTTGTCATGACAGTCCGATCTGCCCGGTCGAGCCACGTGAGGACGAAGACCTCGTCCCCCACGGCGAGTTCTTGCCAGCAGCGCGATGACCAGCGTTCGACCACGATCCGGGCGGGCGGCGCGTCAACGCCCTGGCACGGCGCGTCACGGACTGTCCGCAAGGGCGAGCGCACCCAGCCGACAGGACGAAGCTCGAAATCGGTCACCTTCTCCTCACTCTTCTCTGCGAGGGTAACAGCGGCACTCGTGGCTGCTCGTTTTTGTGCCTGTTCCCCTCCTGCTTCTCCCGGCTGGGCGAGCGCACCTATGAGCTGCCTCGCCCCCCCGCCACGGTGCCCACGGAAGCCCGTAAGAATGGGCGGGTGACCTCGCCCACCCCTCGCACCTCCGCCTCCACCA
>JAJZMN010000156.1 GCA_021850345.1 Actinomycetes bacterium
TCGCCCCTGCGCGTGTCTGGGGCCTCACGCGCGAGCAAAGCGTCGAGTACGCCGCGAAGTGGGACATCCCCATCACGGTGACCAAGGAGAAGGTGTACTCGATCGACGAGAACCTCTGGGGCAAGTCCATCGAGTGCGGGGTGCTCGAGGATCCCTGGGCCGATCCGCCCGAGGACATCTTCACGATGACGAGCGTGACGGCCACCGAGCCGGTCGAGGTCGTCGTCGGCTTCGAACAGGGCGTACCCGTCTCGCTCGACGGCGACCGCCTGCCCGGCCACGACCTGGTCGTTCGTCTCGGCCGGCTCGCGGGCTCGACCGGGTTCGGGCGGCTCAACATGGTGGAGAACCGCCGTGTGGGGATCAAGAGCCGGGAGATCTACGAGGCACCCGGCGCGCTGGCGCTGATCATGGCCCACGCCGACTTGGAGGACCTCACGCTCGAACGGGACCTCCAGCACGAGAAGGCGAGGCTCGAGCCACGGTGGGCCGAGCTCGTCTACGACGGCATGTGGTACTCCCCGCTCAAGCAGGCCCTCGACGCCTTCATGGCGGAGTCGCAGCGCCATGTCACCGGGGAGGTCAAGCTCCGGTTCGCGCCGCCTGGCGCCGGCACGGTCGTCGGGCGGCGGAGCACATCCGCCCTCTACGACCACGGGCTCGCCACCTACGACGCGAGCGACACCTTCCGGCACGAGGACGCGGAAGGATTCGTCCGCCTGTGGGGGCTCGGCGTCGCGACCTGGGCGGCACGCCAGGGCGAGGGGCGCGCCAACCCGTGACGCTCTGGCAGGGCCGGCTCGAAGGAGGGATGGCCCAAGAGGTCGCGGAGCTCTCCGTGAGCGTCGCGTTCGACCGCCAGCTCGCCGTCGACGACGTCGCAGGCTCCAAGGCGCACGTGCGCGGGCTCGTGAAGGCGGGCATCGTCACCGACGACGAGGCGTCCGTCCTCTTCGACGCGCTGGACCGTGTCGCCGAAGAGCTGGCATCGGGCAGCTTCGCATTCGAGCCGACCGACGAGGACGTGCACACGGCGGTCGAGCGCCGCGTCACGGAGATCGCCGGTGACGCGGGCGCCAAGCTCCACACGGGCCGGAGCCGCAACGACCAGGTCGCGACCGACCTGAGACTGTGGACGCGCCGCTCGCTCCTCGAGCTCGCCGGCCAGGTCGTCCAGCTCCAAACGGAGCTGCTCCGGCGTGCGACCGAGGCCGGCGACGTCTATTTGCCCGGGTACACGCATCTGCAGCGCGCGCAGCCCGTGCTGCTCGCGCACCACCTCCTCGCTCACGGCTGGGCGCTCGCACGAGACGTCGACCGGATGATCGCGACCGTCGAACGCCTCGATGTCTCACCCCTCGGGGCCGGCGCGCTCGCCGGCTCCTCGCTGCCGCTCGACCCCGACTTCGTGGCCGAACAGCTCGGCTTCTCCTCCCGCTTCGAGAACTCGCTCGACGCGGTGAGCGACCGAGACTTCGTCGCAGAGGCGCTCTTCGACCTCGCACTGCTCGGCGTGCATCTCTCTCGGATGGGCGAGGAGGTCGTGCTGTGGTCGAGCGAGGAGTGGGGCTTTTGCACCCTCGACGACGCGTACGCGACCGGCAGCTCGATGCTGCCCCAGAAGAAGAACCCGGACGTCGCCGAGCTCGCACGGGGCAAGTCCGGCAGGCTGATCGGTCACCTCACCGGGATGCTCGCGACCTTGAAGGGGCTTCCCCTTGCCTACAACCGCGATCTCCAGGAGGACAAGGAGCCGCTGTTCGACGCGCGCGTTCAGGTCCGCGCGGTCCTCCGCGCGTTGACCGGTCTCTACGCGACGGCCGAGTGGCACGCAGAGCGGATGCAGGCGGCGGCAGACGGCTCGGCGTCGGCGGCGGTCGACCTCGCCGAGCTCCTGGTGTCGAGGGGCACGCCGTTCCGCCAGGCGCACGCGTTGGTCGCCGGCCTCGTGAAGGAGTCGATCGCGCGGCACGTGCCGCTCGTGGAGCTGGTCCAGGCCCACCCGGACCTCGGGGACTCCGGTGCGCAGCTGCTGGAGCCGGGCGTCCCCGTGAGGCGGCGGACCACCCCGGGTGGTGCCGGGCCGCTCGCGGTCGCCGAGCAGGCACAACGGTTCGTGCGACGGCTCGACGTCGACCGCTCACGCCTCGCGATCCACGTCCGGACGCTGCGCGCCGCACCCGTGCCGGACGCGGCACCGGCGCTCGCTGCCTCCGAGGACCCCGCGCCCGGCGCCTGACCCGTGGCGCGCCGGCGTCCGGTAGCCAGAGAGGCACTCACGGCAGGCCCGATAGCGGTCGCGCCGTTCCTCCTCGGCAAGCTGCTGGTCCACGGCCGGCGGGCGGCACGGATCGTCGAGGTGGAGGCGTACCACGGGGCGCTCGACCCCGCGTCGCACGCCTACCGGGGGCGGACGGCGCGCAACGCCACGATGTTCGGCCGAGCCGGGCTGCTCTACGTGTACTTCTCTTACGGCATGCACTGGTGTGCGAACGTCGTCTGCGATGAGGAGGGCGTCGCAGGGGCCGTGCTCCTCCGCGCGCTCGAGCCGATGACCGGCATCGAGGAGATGGCGACCGCTCGCGCGGCGCGCCGGCGCGCGGGGACGGTTCCACCCGAACGCGACCTGTGCCGTGGCCCGGCGAACCTCACCGCGGCGCTCGGCATCACCAAGGCCCACGACGGTGTGGACCTGCTGTCGCCGTCGTCTCCGCTCCGGCTGCTCGAGGACGGCACGCCCCCTCCCGAGGGTCCCCGGCTCGGGCACGGCCCGCGGGTGGGGATCAGTCGTGCGACCGAGGTCGAGTGGCGGTTCTGGGTGGCGGGGAGCCGGTACGTGTCCTGAGGGCGCGGACGCTCAGAGGACCTGCGAGAGCGGCGTGTACTCGAGTCCGTGTGCCTCCGCGACCGGCGCGCAGGTGATCGCGCCGTGCACGACGTTCACCCCCTCTGCGAGCGGCTCGTCGCGGCCCACCGCCTCCTTCCAGCCGCGGTTCGCGAGCTCGAGGGTGTAGGGCAACGTCGCATTGGCGAGAGCGTACGTGGAGGTGTGGGGGACCGCGCCGGGCATGTTGGCGACGCAGTAGAAGACCGAGTCGTGCAC
>JAJZMN010000032.1 GCA_021850345.1 Actinomycetes bacterium
CGCGGGCGACTTCGCCATCTCCAGACCGAATTGGGTGACCTGTGTGAGGGTCTTCGTATAGACCGTCGTGGTCCCCGTGCCGATGATGGCGGAGTTGGTCGAGGCTGCCGGGGCACTGGTGCCTCCGGTCTGCGAGCTCGCGGTGAGCTCCACGCCGTTCAGCACGGCGCTCGGCGGAAGGTACTGGCCGAGCTGGTTCAGCACGACGAGCCAGTCGACCTCATGGGAGACCAGCGGCGAGAGCTGGTGCTCGAGCGTAGTGACCCGGTCGGCGAGCCGCACCGCCTTGTCGTAGCGGGGCATCTCGACCGTGTTGATCGTGTGGATGGTCGACTGGAGAACTGCGACCTGGTCCTCGGCTCGCCGGACGGCGAGCACGCGCCACGCGGACGCGGCGAGGAGCACGAGCACGAGGCCGACGAGCGCGATCGTGACGAGTCGCTTGCGCCGGCGCGCGGCCCGCCTCTGCTCGACTTCGGGCGGGATGAGCTCGAAGCGGGTCCTCACCGGTCCGTTGAGCGCGAGCCCGAGCGGGACGGCGATCGTCTGGTTGATCGACTCCGCTTCGTCGTAGGAGACCTCGATCCGGCTCGTGTCGACGAACGAGAGGGGTGACGCCTCGAGGACCGGGACGTCGATGGTGGCTTGGAGCTGCTCGAGGAGCCCCGCCGTACGAGCCGCACCACCGGTGAGGAGCACACGGACCGGCCGTGTGCGCCCGGGCAGGGTCGTGTAGAACCGCAACGAGTCCCGCACCTCGTCGGCGAGCTGCTGGACGATGTCGGAGGTGGTGCTCACCGCCGTGACGTCGTGGATCCCGGGCTCGGCGAGGCGCCGCTTCACGTTCTCGGCGTCGGCGATCGGGAGGTCGAGCGTCGACGCGATCGCGCGGGTGATGGTGTCGCCGCCCATGTCGATCGTCCGGACGAACTGGAGGGTGCCGCCGTCGTGCACCACCACCATGGTCAGCCCTGCGCCGACCGACACGACCGCCTCGGGCTCGCTCGAGCCCTCGGACAGGGTGAACGCCCGCGAGAGTGCCGCGGTGTCCAGGTCGATCGCCTCGGGCTCGAGTCCCGCCTCTTCGACCGCCGCGACGACCCCGTCGATGAGGTCGCGGTGTGCGGCCGCCACCAGGACCCGGATGAGCGGGAGTCCCTCGCCGTCTTCGGTCCGGGAGATCACCGCAGAGGAGACCGAGGCGCGCTCGATCGGGAACGGAACGATGTCCTCTGCTTGGAGGCTCACCGCCGCGTCGACTTCTTCGGGGGGGACCGGTGGCAGCTCGATCTCGCGGGTGATCGCCCGCAGACCGGCGACACCCAGCCGCACCCGGTTCGTCTTGAACCCGCCCTTGCGCCACAGGCGCCGGATTGCCGCGGCGACCTCGGCTCGGTCACGGATCTCGCCGTCGACGATGACGCCCAATGGCAGTCCGACCTGGCCGAACGCCTCGAGCACCGGCGGCCGGCCCTCTTCGATCACCAGCTCGACCGCGCGCAGCGCGCTCGTGCCGATGTCGAGACCGACGATGCGATCACCCATCCCCGTCACTCCCCTTGCTCCGTCCGGTGCCGGTGCGGCTTTCCGAGGCGGCCGCCGGTCCCCACCGGCGGGTGCATCCCCATCACCGTCACGCTGGCTCGCGCGACGTGCCGGAGAGCTTACCTCCTTTCGAGGCGTTTGTCAGCTGGGTTGTCAGCTGGGTTGTCAGGTGGGATGCAACTCGGTGCCGAAGGGCCCCGCGCCGTAGGATCCGCGACCGGTGAGCGCGATGGCGACGTCAGGCCCTCGGGTCGCGGTGCGGGGCGGGATCCGCGGCACCGTCGGGGTCCAGCTCGAAGAGATCGAGGGGCGTCGCGTCGTGCGTGCGCGCACCGCGAGCGACCGGCGCCGCGGAGCGCTCGCGAGAGAGGACGGGGAGTCGCTTGCCCGAGCCGCCGAGCTCGCCCGCGACTCGCGCGTTCCCCTGCTCATCGAGCTCTCCTCGAGCGGCGCCGACGTCTCGGTCGGTCTCGACGCCCTCCACGGCTGGGGGACCGCAGCAGCGGCGGTCGCCGCCTGCTCCGGCGTCGTGCCGGTCCTGGCCGCGGCCGTCGGGCCGGTGATCTCGGGCCCCGCGCTCCTGCTCGGCGTGAGCGACCTCGTCGTCATGAGCCCCGCCGCGGTGGCGTTCGTGTCGGGTCCTGCGATGGTCGAGGGGTTCACCGGCGTCCGACTCAGCCCTCAGGCTCTCGGCGGTACGGGGATGCACGCGACGACGAGCGGGGTGTGCGCGCTCGAAACCGACGACGTCATGGACGCGATGGGCGAGCTGCTCGGCTTCCTTCCCGACCACACGGACACCGAGGCGCCGCCGTTCCCCTCCGACGATCCCGTCGACCGCGTCACCCCCGAGCTCCGAAGCGTCGTGCCCGACCATGAGCGCGCCTCTTATGACGTGCGCGACGTCGTGGGCCTCGTCATCGACGACGGCATCTTCTGCGAGCTCTGGAGACGCTGGGCACCCCAGCTCGTCACGGCGTTCGCCAGGCTCGGCGGCCGTGCCGTGGGCATCGTCGCCAACCAGCCCCGGTCGCTCGCCGGCACGCTCGACATCGCCGCCTCCCAGAAGGGTGCACGCTTCGTGCGGCTTTGCGACACGTTCAACCTGCCGATCCTCACCTTCGTCGACACGCCGGGGTTCTTGCCGGGAAAGGACCTCGAGTGGAGGGGGATGATCCGTCACGGCGCGGAGCTCGCGTTCGCCTATGCCGAAGCGACCGTCCCGCGCCTCTGTGTCATCCTGCGCAAGGCGTTCGGCGGTGCGTACATCGTGATGGACTCCAAGGGCCTCGGGAACGACCTGTGCCTCGCCTGGCCCCAGGCGGAAGTCGCGGTGATGGGCGCCCCGGGTGCCGTCCAGATCCTCCACCGCAGGACATCGGAAGACGAGCGCCACATCCGGGAGCAGGAGTACAAGGACCGCTACCTCACGCCTTGGCCCGCGGCCGAGCGTGGGTTCGTCGACGAGGTCATCGATCCGGCAGAGACGCGACGCGCCCTCGCGGCCGGGCTGCGTGCACTG
>JAJZMN010000004.1 GCA_021850345.1 Actinomycetes bacterium
GCGGCGCCGGCGGTCGCGTGGCCGCGGCGACGGGGGTCGCGTGGCCGTGCGGTACCGTGCAGGTGTGGCAGCGAGCCAGCCAGCCGAGCCGACGGAGCCTCCCCGCGCGTCCCACTCATCCTCGCCGAAGCAGCCGATCACGGTGCTCTTCGACCGGGTGATGGTGCAGGTCACGCCGGCGGAGGGGGAACGCCGCTCACGAGCGGGGATCCTGATCCCCGCGACCGCGCAGGTCTCGCGTCGCCTCGTCTGGGCCGAGGCGGTCGCCGTCGGGCCGAACGTCCGCGCCGTCAAGCCGGGTGACAAGGTGCTCTTCAACCCCGAGGACCGCTACGAGGTGGAGGTGCAAGGGGAGGAGTACGTCATCCTGCGCGAGCGCGACGTGCATGCCGTGGCGTCCGAGCGGCTCGACGGGAGCACCGGCCTCTACCTGTGACGGCTCCCGGCGTGCCGCTGGGCGACCTCGACGAGGAGCTGCTCGAACTGGTCGCGTTCGACTCGAGGGGTCTCGTCACGGCCGTGGTCCAGGACGCGGCGTCAAAGGACGTGCTGATGGTCGCGCACATGGACCGCGAGGCGCTGGAGCGCACGATCACGTCCGGGCGGTCGTGGTTCTTCAGCCGCAGTCGCCAGGCACTGTGGTGCAAGGGCGAGACGTCCGGCGACCGCCAGTACGTGCGCGAGGTGCGCGTCGACTGCGACGGCGACGCCGTGCTCCTGCTCGTCGACCAGCACGGCGACGGTGCCTGCCACACGAAGGAGTGGTCCTGTTTCTTCCGCGTCCTCGCCCGCGGGCCCGGGGCGACGCCGCCCCGACCCGAGCAGGAGGGCGCGGCAAGTTGACGCCAGGCCCGGACGCGGGCCCGGGGACGACACTCCCCGTCCATCCGGGTCGCGAGCAGTTCGCGACGCTCGCAGCATCGGGCCAGCGGATCGTCCCGGTGTGGACCTCGGTCGTCGGGGACCAGCTGACGCCGGTCGGTGCCTTCGCGGCGATCGTGGGCGACGAGCCGGGCTTCCTCCTCGAGTCGGTCGAGGGCGGGGAGCGGTGGGGCCGGTACTCCTTCGTCGGCCGCCGTCCGCTCGCGACGCTCACCTTGCGGGGGAACGGCGTCGTGTCCGACGGGCAGCTCCGGGTCCCGGCGGCAGCGTCGCCCGGGGTCCTCTCGGTGCTCGAGCGGCTCCTCGCCGAATGCCACGCTCCCGTTGTGCCGGACCTCCCGCCGCTCCAGTCCGGGGTCGTCGGCTACCTCGCCTACGACGTCGTGCGCGAGATCGAGCGCCTCCCCCAAGCCCCTCCCGACGACCTCGGCCATCCCGACGCGGCGCTTGCGGTGATCGGGCAGCTCGCCGCATTCGACCACTGGCGCCAGCGGGTCGTGCTGATCGACAACGTCCTCGTGGACCCGGCGTGGGAGCCGGCGGACGTCGACGCCCAGTACGAGGCCGCGGCGAGCAGGGTCCTCGAGCTCGCCCGGGACTGCTTCGCACCCCGGGCCACGAGGCCCGTCGCGGTGCCCGAGCGGCCTGCACCCGCCGAGGCGCGCCGCACCATGACGTCGGCGGTCTACCGGGATGCGGTGGCGGTCGCCCAGGAGCACATCTGGGCGGGGGACATCTTCCAGGTGGTGCTCTCCCAGCGATTCGACATCGAGCTCGACGTGGAGCCCTTCGACGTCTACCGTGCCTTGAGGCTGCTCAACCCGAGCCCCTACCTCTACTTCCTGCGGTTCGACGCGGTCACCGTCGTCGGCTCCTCACCCGAGCCGATGGTGCGCCTCCGTGACGGCGTGGTCACCTCGCGCCCGATCGCGGGCTCCCGGCCACGCGGCGGTGGGGACGAGGAGGACCGGCTCCTCGCCGCACAGCTCGTCGAGGACCCCAAGGAGCTCGCGGAGCACGTGATGCTCGTGGACCTCGCGCGAAACGACGTCGGGCGCGTCGTCGAGTACGGCACCGAGCACGTCGACGAGCTGATGACCGTGGAGCGCTACAGCCACGTCATGCACCTCACCTCGCAGGTGTCGGGGAGACTGCGCGAGGACCTCGGTCCTGTCGACGTGCTGCGGGCGACGTTCCCGGCGGGGACGCTGTCTGGGGCGCCCAAGGTCCGCGCGATGGAGATCATCGACGACCTCGAGCCGACCAAGCGCGGCGTGTACGGCGGGGTCGTCGGCTACCTCGACTTCTCGGGCAACCTCGACACCGCGATCGCCATCCGCACGATGGTCGTCGGGCCGGACCGGCGCGCGTCGGTGCAGGCCGGCGCGGGAATCGTCGCCGACAGCGACCCGTCCGCGGAGGACGCCGAGTGCCGGCACAAGGCCGCGGCGCTGCTCGCCGCGGTGACGGCGGCACGGCAGCTGGCCTCCGGCGCATCCGCGCCCGACCGGCCCGACGTGGCCGCCGGTGTCCCGTCATGAGCGCAGCTGGTTCGTCGTCCGAGGGCTACCACGCCCTTCGTGAGGGGATCGGCGCCTACGAGCTGCCCATCGACGTGGTCGCTGTCTCCGGGCCCGACGCGACGGCCTACCTCCAGGGCCAGCTGAGCCAGGATGTCGCCCCGCTGCAGGTCGGCGGGTCCGCACCGGCGTTGCTCTTGGAGCCCGACGGGAAGCTCACTGCGCTCCTTCGGGTCACGCGGACCGGAGACGACGCGTATGCGCTCGACACCGACGCCGGCTTCGGCGTGGTCGTGGCCGAGAGGCTGAGGAAGTTCAAGCTGCGGACGAAGGTCGACATCGGGATGCTCGACTGGCCCTGCGTCGCGCTCCGTGGTGCGGCCGTTCGCCCCCCCGGCGTTCGCAGCGCACCCCCGTTCGAGCTCGCGGTCGACTGGAACGGCGTGCACGGGCTCGACCTCCTCGGACCCGGCGGCAAGGACGCGGTGCCCGAGGGTGCCCGCTGGTGCGACGAGTCAGCATGGGACGCGCTGCGGATCGAGGCGGGCATCCCGAAGATGGGCGCGGAGCTCGACGCCCGCACGATCGCGGCGGAGGCG
>JAJZMN010000184.1 GCA_021850345.1 Actinomycetes bacterium
TGAAGGGATGCCGTCCCGTGTCCCATATCGCCGAAGAGATCGCGACCGAGCCTGCCTGTTGGCTGGCCGCTGCCGACCGCGCGCGCGCCGTCGGCGCGCAGCTGCCCCGGACCGGCGAGCGCGTCGTGGTCGTGGGCTGCGGCACGTCGTACAACGTGGCGTCCTCCTACGCCGTCCTTCGGGAGGGACGCGGCGGGGACTTCACCGACGCCTTCCCGGCCTCGGAGGTCCGCTGGCGGCGCGCCTACGACCGCGTGCTGCTCATCTCGCGCTCGGGCACCACGAGCGAGGTGCTCGCGGTCGCCCGGAGCCTGCCTGAGGGCACCCCGGCGGTGGCGCTCACCGCTGAGCCCCGGTCGCCACTTGCCGAGGCGGTCGAGCACACCATCGTCCTCGACTTCGCGCACGAGCGCTCGGTGGTGCAGACCCGCTTCGCCACGAGCGTCCTCGCCCTGCTCCGGGCGCATCTCGGCGAGGATCTCGCCGGCGCGGTGGCCGACGGACGGGCGGCACTGGAGGCGCCCCTCGATGAGGACTGGATGCGAGCGCAGCGGTTCACCTTTCTTGGGACCGGCTGGGTCGTCGGCCTCGCCGGGGAGGCCGCGCTCAAGCTCCGGGAGAGCGCGCTCTGCTGGACGGAGTCCTACCCGGCGATGGAGCTGCGTCACGGGCCGATCAGCGTGGTCGATGCGGGGACGCTGGTCTGGTCACTTGATCGAGCTCCCGAGGGCCTGGGCGCGGAGGTGACCGCGACGGGGGCGATATTCGTGGACGCCTCGCTCGATCCGCTCGCCGAGCTGGTCCGGATCCACCGCCTCGCGCTGGCACTCGCCGAGGCGCGGGGGCTTGATCCGGATCACCCCCGGCACCTCAGCTTCTCGGTCGTCCTCGACGACTGAGGGTACGGATCGACGAGTCGGTGGTCGAATCGGCCAAGAAGCCGGGAAGCTGGTCGATCGCGCCACGCAGCGAGCGACCGCTCGCGGGGAGCGGCGCCGTGGCGGGGATCGACGTGGGCGGCACCTTCACCAAGTCGGTCCTCGTGCTGTCCTCGGGGGAAATCGCCCTGACGCGCCGGAACGAGACTGCCGGCGCAGGCGGCCCCGCCGCCCACGTCGACCGCATCGGGGCACTCGCCGGTCAGCTGGCGGCCAAGGCCGCGGGCGCCGGGGAGCGGCTCGCTGCCCTCGGGGTCGCGGTCCCCGGGGTCGTCGACGAGGCCGCCGGTGTCGCCCGGTACTCCGCGAATCTCGGCTGGCGGGACCTCGACCTCGGCGGCGAGCTCTCCGAGCGGCTCGGCATTTCGGTCTCGATCGGCCACGACGTGCGCCTCGGCGCGCTCGGTGAGGGGGTGCTCGGCGCAGCTCGGGGTGTCGCCGACTTCCTCTACGTGCCGGTCGGCACCGGGGTCGCGGCGGCGGTCGTCCTCGACGGCCACGTGCGCCGCGGTCGGCACGGCACCGCCGGCGAGGTCGGCCACGTCGCGCTCGACGAGTCCGGCCCGCCCTGTGGCTGCGGAAGGCGCGGGTGCCTCGAGGCGGTCGCCTCCGCGGCGGCGATCGCCCGCCGCTACGCCGAGCGCGCCGGCGGCGACCTCGACGCCGCGGCGGTGCTCGCACGCGCGTCGGCGGGCGAGCGCGCCGCGCTGGAGGTCTGGCAGACGGCGGTCGCCGCCCTCGGCGCCACTCTCGCGCACGCGCAGGCGCTCCTCGACGTCGACCTCATCGTCGTCGGCGGTGGTCTCGCGCACGCCGGCGACGCGCTCCTCTCGCCGCTCGAGAGCGAGATCGCAGCCCGGCTCGGCTGGTTGCCCCGGCCCCGCCTCGCCGTCGCGGCCCTCGGCGATCAGGCGGCGTGCCTCGGTGCGGCGCTGCGTGCGCGCGCCGAAGGCCCACCCGAGGCACCCGGCGCCCCGCCGGAGCGCCAGACGGGTGATCCGCGATGACCCGCGTCCGGCGTCTGCTGCGCGGCGCGGTTCTTGCGCCCGGCGGCCTGCTCGACCCGGGCTGGGTGCGAATCGAGGGCGAGCTGATCGCCGGCCTCGGCGCCGGTGTGCCGGCGCCCGCGCCCGGCGAGCTGCTGGAGGAGGTGGACGGGCTCGTCCTCCCCGGCCTGGTCGATCTGCACTGCCACGGTGGCGGCGGCGGCTCCTTCTCCGATGCGCAGCCCGACAGCGCGCGCCGCGCGGCCGAGTTCCACCGCCGCGCCGGCACGACGACGCTGTGGGCGAGCCTGGTCACCGCGCCGGTGGAGGAGCTCGTCGCCTCGCTGGCGATGCTGCGCGAGCTGGTCGCCGACGGCCTGATCGCCGGCGTCCATCTCGAGGGCCCCTTCCTCTCGGCACGGCGCTGCGGGGCGCAGAATCCCGCCCACCTCCTCGCCCCGGACCGCCGCGTGCTCGCCCGCCTCCTCGAGGCGGGCGAGGGGACGGTGCGCATGGTGACGCTCGCCCCGGAGCTGCCCGGCGCGCTCGAGCTGGTCGGCGACGTCGTCGCCGCGGGCGCGCTCGCCGCCGTGGGGCACACCGACGCGACCTACGAGCAGACACGCGCCGCCATCGACGCCGGGGCCTCGGTCGCCACGCACCTCTACAACGGCATGCGCCCCCTGCACCACCGCGACCCCGGACCCGTCGTCGCGCTCGCGAACGACGCGGGAGTGCGCTGCGAGCTCATCGCCGACGGCCATCACCTCCATCCGGCGATCCTCGAGGCGACCACGCGCTGTCTCGGAAGCGACCGGACCTTCCTCGTCACCGACGCCATCTCCGCGGCCGGCATGCCCGAGGGGCGTTACCGCCTCGGTGGCCTGGACGTCGAGGTCTCCGGCGGAAGCGCCCACCTCGTCGGGGGCGGCTCCCTTGCCGGTAGCACCATCACGGCCTTCGACGGCCTCGCCTTCGCCCGCCGTCAGGCGGGGCTCCCCCTCGCGCGGGCCGTCGGGCTCGCGGCGGTGACGCCGGGACGCCTGGCCGGCGGGCCGCAATCCGGGACGCTCGTGCCCGGAGCGCGCGCCGATCTCGTCGCGTGCAGCCGCGAGCTCGAGCGGCGCGCCGTGATGATCGGCGGCGCCTGGCTCAACGACCGCGCGCGCGACTGAGGGGCGCAGGCGCCCGAGCCACCAGCCGGCGCGCCGGGCCCGCGCCGTCACCGGGCGCAGGGACCGGTCAGCGCGCCGGGAGACGGGTGAGGGCGCGGCGCACCGACCCGTCACCGTCGGCCAGAGCGGCGCGCGCCCGGCCCGCACCGACACCGGCGAGGGCCATCACCAGCGCCGTCGGCACCTCGCCGCTGGCCGCGGCGAGCAGCTCCCGGGCCTCCTCCTCGCCGAGGCCCGCCGCCTCGCGGAGGATGCGCCGCGCCCGTCCCTGCAGCTTCGCGTTCGTCGGGTCGAGCCCGACCATGAGGTTGCCGTAGGTCCGGCCGAGCCGGATCATGGCCGTCGTCGAGATGGCGTTCAAGACGAGCTTGGTCGCCGTCCCCGCCTTGAGGCGCGTCGACCCGGCGAGCACCTCCGCTCCGGTGTCCGGCGCGACGTGGACGTCGACCTCGCGTCCGAGCGGGCAGTCAGGCGAGCAGCTCACGAGAATGGTCGTGACACGGGCGCGCTGTGCCGCCACCAAAGCGCCGCGCACGTAGGGCGTCGCGCCGCTCGCGGATACGCCGAGCGCGACGTCGAGCGGGCGAAGCACGCCCGCGGCCGCGCGCCCGGCAGCCTCGTCGTCCTCCGCGGCCTCGCGGCCACGGGCGTCGGGGGCGCCGTCGCCGGCGAGGTGGACGACGACGGACCCGTCGGAAAGGCCGAAGGTCGGAGCGAGCTCCGACGCGTCGAGTGCGGCGAGGCGGCCCGAGGTGCCCGCACCGAAGCTGTGCAGGCAACCGCCGCCACGAAGGCTGGAGACGACGGCCTCGACGGCCCGGGCGATCTGGCCCGCGACCGCCGCGACCGCGTCGGGCACCCGACGCTCCTCGTCGAGCAGCGCAGCGACGATCGCCTCGGTCGGGCGGAGGTCGAGGTCGCGGGTGCGCTCGTTGACGGACTCGGTCGACCCGGCCATTGCGCGAGATTACGTGAGGTCCCTCTCTGCGCCGCGCCTCGCAAGGGCCCCAAAGCTGTGGGGCGCAGCCGAGGCCCCCGTCAGGCGTGGTACGCGCGGGCGATCTCCGCGCCGAGGCGGACGTTGCTGCGCACCGCCGCCAGGTTCGCCTCGAGGGAGGCGCCGCGGGTCGCCCGCACCATCTCTGCGAGCAAAAAGGGTGTGATCTTGGCTCCGGTGATCTTCTGGCGGTCCGCTTCGTCCAGCGCGCTGGCAAGCACCTGGTCGTGGACGACGGGGTCGAGCTGCTCGGCCTCACCGACCGGATTGGCGACGACGAGCGCGCCGCCAAGACCGAGCGCGTCCTGCTGGCGCATGATCGCGGCCACCTGGGCCGGCGTCTCGACCGTCCAGTCGATGTGCTCGCCCGAACGCGTGAGGTAGAAGCCGGGGAAGTCCCGCGTCCCGTACCCGACCACGGCGACGTTCAGTGTCTCGAGGCGCTGGAGGGTGCCCGGGACGTCCAGGATCGACTTCACCCCCGCCGAGACGACCGTGATGGTCGTGCGGCTCAGTGCGTCGAGGTCCGCCGACTCGTCGAGGTGCTCGGCGAAGCCGCGGTGCACGCCGCCGAGCCCGCCGGTGGCAAAGACCCTGATGCCCGCGAGCGCGGCGAGGCTGGCGGTCGCCGAGACCGTCGTCGCGCCGCTCGCGCCCTGGGCCACCGCGAGCGCGAGGTCGCGGCGCCCGAGCTTGCGTAGCGACAGGTCCTCTGCCACGCGCTCGAGCTCGGCGTCGCCGAGGCCGACCACGCAGGAGCCGTCGAGCACGGCGACCGTCGCGGGGACCGCGCCGTGGTCGCGCACGATCTTCTCGAGCTCGCGTGCGACCGCGAGGTTCCGTGGCCGCGGAAGGCCGTGGGCGATGATCGTCGACTCGAGCGCGACGAGGGGACGCCTTGCGGCGCGCGCCTCGGCCACCTCCTCGCCGAGGCGCAACGGGGGCCGTGCGGCGGGACTCACGACGCACTCCGGGCCGCGACCGCCGCCTCCCAGGACCGCAGGCGCGTCCGCGCCGCGCTGCGCGCGGCCAAGAGTCCGCCTGGGCCGGGTGGCGGCGTCGTCGCCTCGAAGTAGAACTTGACCTTCGCCTCGGTCCCGCTCGGCCGCAGCGTGACGCGGCCGTTCTCGCCGAGCCGCAGCACCAGGGCGTCGGTCGGCGGCAGCTCGCTCCCGCCCGCCCGCAGGTCACGCACCTCGGTCACGGCGTCACCACCCAGTGCGCTCGGCGGTGCGACGCGCCACGCGTCGAGGATGCCGGCCATCTCGTCGGCCGCGCGCCCAACCTCGCGCCGCAGCGACAGCTGACTCGTCAGATGGACCCCGAGGCGCGCCTCGAGCGCGTCGAGCCGGTCGAGCAGCGAGGCGCCGGCCGCCTTGGCCTCTGCCGCCATCTCCGCGGCGACCAGTGCCGCGCTCAGCCCGTCCTTGTCGGCCACGGCGTCACCGATGCAGAAGCCGAGCGCCTCCTCGTAGCCGAAGACGAGGCGGTGACCGGGTCGCCGCTGCGCCGCGCGCACGATCCACTTGAATCCGGTCAGCGTCTCGACGTAGGCGACCCCGGCTTCCGCCGCGAGCGCGCCCAGCAGCGAGGAGCTGACGATCGTCGTCGCGACGAGGCGATCCGGCCCGGAGGTCCGGGCGAGCACGTGCTCGGCGAGCAGGACGCCGAGCTGGTCGCCGCTCAGAACCACGAGCCCGCCGGTTCTGCCGTCGCGCACGGCGAGCGCGAGGCGGTCGGCGTCAGGGTCGTTGGCGAGCACGATGTCCGCGCCGCGCGCCTCGCCGAGCGCGAGCGCGAGGTCCAGCGCGCCGGGCTCCTCGGGGTTGGGGAACGCGACAGTCGGGAAGTCGGGATCGGGTGTCGCCTGCGCCGCGACGACCGCGGGCGCGGGGAAGCCGGCAGCGGCGAGCAGGCCGGGGAAAACGGCCCCGCCGACGCCGTGCAGCGGGGTGTAGACGACCGACAGGTCGCGCGGCCCCCCGGGCTGCACCAGCGCGAGGCAGCGGTCGGTGTACGCGCGGATGAGGGCCTGCTCGTCGACCACCTCCACCCCGCACGCCGGCCCCGCCGGGGGCGGTGCCGCGGCCTCGGCCGCACGCGAGATCGCCTCGTCCTCGGGAGGGATCACCTGCGCGCCGTCCGCCGCGTAGACCTTGTAGCCGTTGTCCTGGGCGGGGTTGTGGCTCGCGGTCACGACGACGGCGGCCTCGGCGCCGAAGTGGCGGAGCGCGAACGCGCACAGCGGGGTCGGAAGCGCCGTCGCGAGCAGGCGCACGCGCACCGAGAGCGCGGCGGCGACCTCGGCGACGTCGGCGGCGAAGGCGGCCGAGCCGTGGCGCGCGTCGTGGCCGACGACAAGCCCCCGGGTCGCGGCTCCGGGTCCTCGCGCCGCGATGACCCGACACAGACCGGCGGTCGTGCGCCTGACGACCGCGCGGTTCATGCGCGCCGGACCGGCACCGAGCCGGGCGCGCAAGCCTGCCGTGCCGAAGCGCAGCGGCCGGTCGAAGCGCTCGTGCAGCGCGGCCTCGTCGCCGGCCTCGAGGAGCGCCCCGAGCTCCGCACGGGTCGCAGGGTCGGGGTCGGCGGCGATCCAGTCCGCGGCGCGACGTCGCAGATCCTCCGCCACGCTCACTGCCGTCCTGCTCACAGCGCTGGCACGAGCCGCCGGAGCAGGCTCCCGAGCGCGGGCGCCGCCGCCGCGCCCGCGGCCAGGACCTCCGCGTGGTCGAGGGGCGCCGCCGAGACGCCGGCGGCGAGGTTGGTCACGCACGACAGGCCGAGCACCTCGGCCCCGAGGTGGTGCGCGGCGATCGCCTCGAGGGCGGTCGACATCCCGACGAGCGAGGCGCCGAACTGGCGCAGCATCGCGACCTCCGCTGGCGTCTCGTAGTGCGGGCCGGCGAGCGCGGCGTAGACGCCCTCGGTGAGCGACGGCTCGACGCCGCGCGCGAGCCCCCGCAGACGCCGCGAGTAGAGGTCGGAGAGGTCGACAAAGCGCGACGCATAGCCCTCGGGGGGCGCGTCACCCCCGAGCGGCGAGCGGCCCGTCAGATTGAGGTGATCGCGGATCAGCACCGCCTGGCCGGGCGCGTACGCCGGGTCGAGCCCGCCCGCCGCATTGGTGAGCACGACGCGCCGCGCCCCGGCGACCACGGCGGCGCGCACCGCATGCACGACCTCCTCGATACTCCGGCCCTCGTAGAGGTGGACCCGCCCGAGCGCGACGAGCGTCGGGCGGGCTCCGACCTCGACCAGGAGGAGGCGGTTGCCGTGGCCGGCGACGCTCGGTGCCGCGAAGCCGGGGAGCGTGGCCGCCTCGACGCTTGCGACCGGCGTCCCGAGCGCGGCGGCCGCTTCGTGCCAGCCCGAGCCCAGGACGACGGCGACCTCGGGCGCGCGGCCGAGTTGCGCCACGAGCGCGTCGGCGGCGACCTCAGCGAGGCGGAACGCACCGCCACCTTGCGTCGGGGGCATCGGCCTCACCCTACCCGTCGGCCGCCGCCGTCCCCCGAGGGGCCGGCAGGTGCCGCGACACGCGGAAGGCCGACTCGGCCTCGAGGGCCTCGTATCCGGGCTTGATGACGCCGTTGATGAGCGCCAGGCGGTCGTCGAAGGGGTAGAACGCGCTCTTCATCGCATTGATCGACAGCCAGCGCAGATCGCTCCAGCCCCACCCGAACGCCTCGGCGCAGCGCGCCATCTCCGAAGAGAGCGTCACCCCGCTCATGAGGCGGTTGTCGGTGTTGATGGTCGTGCGGAAGTTCAGGCGGCGGAAGAGCGCGATCGGATGCTGGTCGAGACTCGCCGCGACGCCGGTGTGGACGTTCGAGGTCGGGCAGAGCTCGAGGGGGATACGCCGGTCGCGCACGTAGGCGGCGAGGCGGCCAAGGCTCACCGTGCCGTCCTCGTGCACCGTCACGTCGTCGATCAGGCGAACACCGTGACCGAGGCGCTCCGCGTTGCACCACTGCAGCGCCTGCCAGATCGAGGGCAGGCCGAACGCCTCACCGGCGTGCAGGGTGGCGTGGAAGTTCTCGCGCTGGACGTGCTGGAAGGCGTCGAGATGGCGGGTCGGAGGGTAGCCGGCCTCCGGACCGGCGACGTCGAATCCCGCGACCCCGACGTCGCGGTGGCGCACGGCGAGCTCGGCGATCTCGAGCGAGCGCGCGGCGGTCCGCATCGCCGTGAGCAGCGCCCTGACGACGATAAGTCGGCCCTTGGTCGCCGCCGTGGCCATCCCGTCCGCGAAGCCCGCGAGAACCGCCTCGACGATCTCGTCGAGATCGAGCCCGCGCTCGGTGTGCAGCTCGGGCGCGAAGCGCACCTCCGCGTAGACGACGCCGTCGGTCGCGAGGTCCTCGACGCACTCGGCGGCCACGCGCCGGAGCGCCGTGGTGTGCTGCATCAGCGCGACGGTGTGCGTGAAGCCCTCGAGGTAGCGCACGAGGTCCCGTCGGGGCGTGTCGGCGACGAACCACGCGGCGAGCTCGGCGGCGTCGAGGCTCGGCAGCCCCCGATAGCCCTGCTCCACGGCGAGCTCCACGACCGTCTCGGGGCGCAGGCCCCCGTCGAGATGGTCGTGGAGCAGGACCTTCGGTGCCCGGCGGATCTGATCGAGGCTCGGCGACGCGTCCTGCATCACCCTCTCCTACGCGACAAAGACGCGAGGCGCAAGCAGGTTCAGTCGATGCGCTCGAGCACCAGGGGCGCGGCCTGCGGTGGCGCGTCGGTGATCTCGATCGCCCCCTCGAGCGCCGCGAGGGCACGGGGAAGGCGGGTCACGTCCTCGGTGTGCAGCTCGAGGACGACGTCGCCGGCGGCCACGGCCTCACCGGGCTTGCGCAGGCAGACCACGCCCGCTGGGGCCGAGACCGGATCCTCCTTGCGGGCCCGGCCCGCCCCGAGGCGCCACGCCGCGACGCCGACGCCGCGAGCATCGAGGCGCGCGAGCACCCCCGAGCGTCCGGCCCGCACGGGTGCGACGTGCGGGGCCCGCGCGAGCGGTGCGTCCGGGTCACCACCCTGTGCGGCGATCATCTCCCGCCACCGGGCGAGGGCCGAGCCGTCCTCGAGCGCCCGTGCGGGGTCGGCCGACAGCCCGGCGAGGGCGCACATCTCGCGGGAGAGCGCGAGCGTCACCTCGACGAGGTCGGCGGGTCCCCGTCCCGACAGCGTCTCGACGGCCTCCGCGACCTCGAGTGCGTTGCCCACCGCGCGCCCGAGCGGGGCGTCCATGGCGGTGACGAGCGCGGAGACCGACAGCCCGTGCGCGCGGCCGAGTCCCACCATCGTGCGGGCGAGCGCGACGGCGTCGTCGCGGGCCGCCATGAACGCGCCCGTTCCCGTCTTCACGTCGAGGACCAGCGCGTCGGTCCCCTCGGCGATCTTCTTCGCCATGATCGAGCCCGCGATGAGCGGGATCGACTCGACCGTGCCGGTCACGTCGCGCAGCGCGTAGAGCTTGCGGTCGGCCGGCGCGAGCCCCGCGCCGGCGGCACAGATCACGGCGCCGACCGAGGCGAGCTGGGCGCGGATCTCGTCGTTGGTGAGGTTCGCCCGCCACCCCGGAATCGACTCGAGCTTGTCGAGCGTCCCGCCGGTGTGGCCGAGCCCGCGCCCGCTCAACTGGGGAACGGCCGCGCCGCACGCGGCGAGGAGGGGGACGAGGACGAGAGAGACCTTGTCCCCGACGCCGCCCGTCGAGTGCTTGTCCACGGTCGGGCGTCCCAGCCCACCGAGATCGAGACGCTCCCCTGAGGCGACGATCGCGCGCGTCCAGGCTTCGAGCTCCCGGTGGCACAGGCCCCGCCACACGATCGCCATCAGCAGCGCCGCGACCTGCTCGTCGGCAACGGCGCCGGCGAGGTAGCCCTCGATGAGCCAGGAGATCGCCTGGTCGGAGAGCTCACCCCCGTCGCGCTTTCGGCAGATGAGCTCGACGGCGTCGAAGGGCGCCGCCGGGCTCACGACGGTGAGCGCCGTGCGAAGTCCTCGGCGCCGAAGGCGAGCGGCAGGAGCTCCCCGAGTCGACGGGGCGGCAGCTGCGGCCCGGCGTCGACGAGCAGGTCGGGACCCCCGTGCTCGGCGAGCAGCTGGCGGCAGCGCCCGCAGGGTGACAGCGGTCGGCCGTCGCCGGCGGTCACGGCGACGGCGACGAGCCGGCCACCGCCCGAGGACACCAGTGCGGAGACGAGCCCGCACTCCGCGCAGAGGCTGAGGCCGAAGGACGCGTTCTCGACGTTGCAGGCGCTCAGCAACTCGCCGCGCTCGGTGAGACCGGCGGCCCCGACCCGCAGGCCCGAATAGGGCGCGTACGCGCGCGCCGCGATCGCGTCGGCCGCCGCGCGCAGCACGTCCCAGTCGACACCGGCCGCCTCGCTCGGGATGCCGCCACGCACGGGCGCACACTACACTTTCTGGTCCGTGCTTCCCCCCGGCGCCCTCGCCGCGCGCACGCCCAACGCCGCGCGAATCGTGGCCGTCGGGGACGTGATGGCCGACGTCGTCGTCCGCCTCGCGGCCCCGGTCGCGCCGGCGAGCGACACGCCGGCCGCGATCTCGCTCTTTCCGGGGGGTTCGGCGGCGAACACGGCGGTCTGGCTGGCGGCCGCCGGCGCCGAGGTCACCCTCGTGGCCGCCGTCGGTAACGACCTCCTCGGCGACGCCGCAACGCGGGCCCTGAGCGGCGGCGGCGTCACCCCCCACCTCAGCCGGGTGCCCGGCGTGTCCACCGGTGTGGTCGTCGCCATCGTGACGCGCTCGGGCGAGCGCTCGATGCTCACCGACCGCGGCGCGAACCGCCTGCTCAGCCCCGACCATCTCCCCGTGGCGCTCTTCGCGCCGGGCGCGCACCTGCATCTGTCCGCGTACGTGATCTATGACGAGAGGACCCGCCCGACCGCCGAACGCGCGCTCGCACTCGCCGCAGCAGCGGAGATGACCGTCTCCCTCGACCCCTGTTCGGCTTCCCCTCTCGCCGCCTTCGGCGCCGCCGCCTTTTGCGCCGCGACCCGCACGGCGACCTGGTGCTGCGCGAACAGCGACGAGGCCGCCGTGCTCACGGCCCAAAGTGACCCGGCCGCGGCCGCCGCAGCGCTCAGCGAGGTCTACCCCGAGGTGACGGTCAGCGCGGGCGCCGACGGCGTCTATGTCGCAACCACCGGGCGCGTGCGGCACGTCCCGGCCGCAACGACCGAGGTCGCCGACACCACCGGGGCCGGCGACGCGTTCACGGGCACGTACCTCGCGCGCCGGCTCGCGGGCGAGGGGCCGGAGGACGCAGCGGCCGCCGCAGTCGCCGTCGCCGCCCGGGTCGTCGCGGCGCCCGGGGCCCGCCCGCCGGGCGCGCTCGCCTACTCCAGACTGTAGGGGACTCCGTCGGCGGCCGGCGGCCTGACCCGGCCGACGAGTCCGGAGACGACCGCGATCGTGATCACGTACGGCGCCATCGACAGGAACGGCGAGGGGATGCCGACGCTCAACACCGCGAGGAAGCTCTGGAGCGAGACCGCGAAGCCGAAGAGCAGCGCGGCACCAAGCGCCCCGAAGGGCCGCCAGCGCCCGAAGATCATCGCGGCGAGCGCCACGTAGCCGAGGCCGGCGGTCATCTGGGCGGAGAACTCGCCGATCGAGCCGATCGTGAACGACGCCCCGCCGATGCCGGCGACCACGCCGCCCAGGATGACGTTGCGGTAGCGCACCGAAAGCACGTGGATCCCGACGCTCTGCGCGGCGCGGGGGTGCTCACCCACCGCGCGCACACGCAGCCCCCAGCGCGTGTGGAACAGCGTCACGTGCACGAGTACGAGGAGCGCGAAGGCGCCGTAGAAAAAGACGTTCTGGTCGAAAAGCACCGGTCCGGCGATGGGGATCTTGTCGAGCAGGGGGACCGCGAACGGCGAGAAGGTCGAGGGGCTGTTCAGGGTCGTCTGGTCCGGGGTGAGGACCTGGGCCGTGAGGAAGTTCGTCAGTCCCGTGCAGAAAGCGACGATGACGACCCCGACGATGATCTGGTCCGCCCCGTAGCGGAGCGCCAAGAAGGCGAGGAGCGCCCCGAAGAGCGCGCCGGCGACCGCCCCGGAGACGACGCCCAACCAGAGGTTCCCCGTGGCGCTGCCGATCATGGCGCCGAGGAACGCACCGGCGAGGAACTGGCCCTCGATCGCGATGTTCACGACGCCCGAGCGCTCACAGAGGATCCCCGACAGCGAGCCGTAGACGAGCGGCGTCGCGGCGACCATGGTCTCCGCGAGCATCTGGACGAAGTTGAGCGTGTTGCCCCGCGCCGCCCAGGCGAGGAACGCCCAGAGGAACGCGCAGAACCCGGCGCTGAAGATGAGGTAGCTCCCCTGTGTCCGGAGCCGTACGAGAAGCACGATGCCGAGGCCGCCACAGACGAGCGCGCAGGCGATCGCGACCGGGCGGACCGACATCACCAGTGGCGAGAGGTCGATCGAGGGGGGCGTCGAGAGCAAGAAGGTCGCCCGTGCGCCGCCCGTGACGCCGAGAGCGAAGGCCATAAGGGTGACGACCCCGAGGAGGACGAGGAACACCCCCATCCCGCGGACCCGCCCGAGCGAGACCAGGCGCGCGTCCACCGCGGCTGCCTCAGCTGCGTCGCTCAGCGCGCGCTCGCCCGCGCTCATCCACCCCATCCCTTGGTGAACAGCAGGATCTTCCCCGCCCCCGCCTCCCGCAGACGGAAGATCTCGCGCACGAGGGCGGGGGTGGCGACCATGAAGACGATGACGGCCTGGATCACCGTCGTCAGGTCGATCGGGATCGAGGCGACCGCCTGCATGTACCGTCCCCCGGTCGACAGGGCCGCGAAGAGCAGCGACCCGAGGACGACCCCGAGGGGGCGGTTGCGCCCGAGCAGCGCGACGGTGATCGCATTGAAGCCGACCGCGCCGCCGTATCCGCTCGAGAGGAAGAAGTCGGTCCCCGAGACGGTCGACATGCCGGCCAGGCCGACGAGCGCCCCGGAGATCGTGAGCACCGCGATCGTCGCCCGCCGGGCGTCCATGCCCGCCGTCCGGCCGGCGGAGGGGTTGGCGCCGATCACGGTGAACTCGAAGCCGAGGGTGGACTTGCGCATGAACCACGAGGCCGCCGCCGCGACCGCGAGCGCGATGAGCAGTCCGAGGTTCACTCGCAGCGTCGAGCCGAACAGGTGCGGCAGGCGGGCGGTCATCGGGATCGTCTGCGAGATCGAGTTCGACTGGCCCGGCTGCTGGAGCGGATGGGTCGTGAGCAGGTACGCGAGCAGGTCGAGGAAGATGTAGTTGAGCATGATCGTGACGATCACCTCGTGCGCCCCCGTGCGCGCCTTGAGGATCCCCGGGATGAAGCCGGCAAGGGCGCCGCCGGCCGCCCCGGCGAGCACGACGAGCACGAGGTGGGGGACGAGCGGGAGGCTGACCCCGAAGCCGACGTAGGTGGCCGCCAGCGCGCCCGCGATGAGCTGGCCCTGTCCCCCGATGTTGAAGACGCCGGTCGAAAAGCCGATCGCGACGCCGGTTCCGGCAAGGATCAGCGGGGTCGCGGAGACGAGCGTCTCCGAGATCGGCGTAAAGACCCCCGTCCATCCGCGGCCTGTCGTGAGCGCGTGGCCGAGTGCGGAGGGGCTGATCACCGAACCGGCGAAGAGCGCGCCGTAGGCGTTGCCGACGGTCGAGAAGCTGGTCGCGAAGGCGGCGCCCGGCGCGCGGCCGACAGCACCCCAGGCATGCAGGGTCGCCGGCGTCGTCACGATGATGAGCAGGGCACCGACCACGAGGCCGCCGACCACCGCGAGCAGCGTGACCACCGCGACGTTCGCCTCGGTGACGAAGGCGAGCACGCGGCGCCACCACGGCGTGCCCGGCGGCGACGGGGAGGCGAGGGCGCTCTCGGCCGCGCTCACGGCGACTCGCCCTTCGCCCCCCCGGGCGGCGGTGCAACCGCGTCGATGCCGGCCATGAGAAGGCCGATCCGGTCGCGCCCGACGCTCGGGTCGACGACGCCGGCGATCCTCCCGCGGTACATCACCGCGACGCGGTCGCCGAGGGCGAGGACCTCATCGAGCTCGGAGGAGACCAGCAAAACGGCCGCGCCCCGGTCGCGCTCGGCGACGATGCGGCGGTGGACGTACTCGATCGAACCGACGTCGAGGCCGCGGGTCGGCTGGGAGCAGACGAGGAGCTTGACGGGCCGGGAGAGCTCGCGCGCGACGACGACCTTCTGTTGGTTGCCACCCGAGAGCGTGCCGACGGCGACGGCGGCCGAGGGCGCGCGGATGTCGAACTCGGCGAGCTTGCGCTCGCCGTCGGCCCGCACCCTCGCCAGGCGGCGCGCGCCGTGGCGCGCGTAGGGCGCCCGGTCGTACTGGTTGAGGACGAGGTTGTCAGCGATCGAGAGGCTGAGCACGAGCCCGTCGCTCTGGCGGTCCTCGGGGACGTTGGCGACGCCCGCCTCGATCGCGCGGCGCGGTGTCGCGTGCGAAAGGTCGCGCCCGCCGACGCGGATCGTCCCCGCCGCGACGGCGCGCATGCCCGTCACCGCCTCGGCAAGCTCCGTCTGGCCGTTGCCCTGAACGCCCGCGACGGCCACGATCTCGCCGGCGCGCACGTCGAGGCTCACGTCGTCGACGACCGTGACCCCGCGGTCGTCGACGACGCGTAGGCCGGCAATTTCGAGCACCGCCTCTCCGGGTCGCGCCGGCTCCTTGTGCACGACCAGCTCGACCGAGCGGCCGACCATCATCGCGGCGAGCTGGTCCTCGTCGGTCTCGGCGGGCGTGGTGTGGCCGACGACCCGGCCCAGGCGGACCACCGTGATCCGGTCGGCGACCGCGAGCACCTCTTTCAGCTTGTGGGTGATGAACAAGATGGATCGGCCCGCGGCCACGAGCGAGCGCATGATGGTGAAGAGCGCCTCGGTCTCCTGCGGCGTGAGGACCGCGGTCGGCTCATCGAGGATCAGCACCTTGGCGTCACGGATGAGGGCCTTCAGGATCTCGACTCGTTGCTGCGCGCCGACGGGGAGATGCTCAACCAGTGCGTCGGGATCGACGGCGAGGCCGAACTCGGCCGAGAGCCGACGGATTTCGGCCCGCGCGCGGCGCCGGTCGAGGAAGCCGAGACGGCGCACGGGCTCAAAGCCGAGCACGACGTTCTCCGCGACGCTGAAGACCGGGACGAGCATGAAGTGCTGGTGCACCATGCCGATGCCGCGGCGCACGGCGTCCCCCGGGTCCGAGAAGCGCACCGGCTCACCGTCGATGCGGATCTCGCCTCCGTCGGCATGCAACAGACCGAACAGGACGTTCATGAGCGTCGTCTTGCCGGCGCCGTTCTCGCCGAGCAGGCAGTGGATCTCGCCCTCCTCGACGCTGAGGTCGATCCCGTCGTTGGCCACCAGGTCGCCGAAGCGCTTGGTGATGCCGGCGAGCTCGAGTCTCATCGGGCGCAATCGTCGCGTACCCGCGTGGCGCGTGCGCGCCATGCGCGCGGCGCCCCGCCCCCGGCTCCCCCGCGGGGTCCGGAGCGGGGCGCCGGAGCGCGTCAGCTCGCGGGGTAGGAGTTCGGGTCGATCGAGATCTTGCCCGCCTCGATCTCCGCCTTGAGCTTGTTGAGCATCGCCTTCACCTTGGCGGGAACCTTGTTCGCGAACTGGTGGAAGGGCGCGAGCGCTACGCCGCCGTTGGCGAGGGTGCCGTTGTAGTTCCCGCCGTGGAAGGTCCCCCGCGCCGCGGCCTCCACCGCGGCGGACACCGACGCGGCGATGCCCTTGGTGACGCTCGAGATGAACAGCGAGCAGTACTGCGGCGCGGAGACGCAGCCGTCGGTGTCGACCCACAGCATGTAGTGACCCGGCCCGGCCTGCTTCACCGCCGCGGCGGCACCGAGGCCGACCGCCCCGGCGACGGGAAAGATGATGTCCGCACCCTGGGCGATGAGGGTCTGGGTTGTCGTCTTGCCGAGTGCCTGGTTGGTGAAGTCGTTGGTGAAGGTGCCGTTGCCGGCGAAGGCACCCGAGGCGAAGTTCCGCTTCTTCGCGGGTGTCCAGCCCAGAGCCACGACGTGCGCGTGGTTGACCTTGTCGTAGTAGCGCACCCCGGCGACGAAACCGTCCATGTAGATCGTGACCGGCGGGATGTCCTGACCGCCGAAGGTCCCGACCTTGCCGGTCTTGGACATCGCGGCGGCGAGGTAGCCGCCGAGGAAGGCGTCCTGGTTCGTGTGGTACACGAGGCCGAGCACGTTCTTCATCGCCGGCGTGTAGGAGAAGTCCACGATCGCGAACTTCTGATTGGGGTTCTTCTTCGCCGCGCTCTGGGTCGCCTGGGCCATGTCGAAGCCGACCGTGATGATGATCCCGCACTTCTCACCGATGAAGGTGCTGATGTTCGGGGCGTAGTCGCTCGTCGAGTTCGACTGGAGGTACTTGTAGCTCAGCCCGGGAATCGCCTTGGCCGCGATCTTGAGGCCAAGGTACGCCGAAGCGTTGAACGAGCGGTCGTTGATGCCCCCGGTGTCGGTCACCTCGCAGGCAAGGAAGTGCTTGGCCGCGTGCGGCACGGCGACGGCGGGCGCGCGGTGCGCGGCGACACGGGGGGCCGTGCTCGCGCCGGCCCCCGCCGCGAGACCACCGACGGCTGCCACCGTCGTCACGGCCGCGGCAGACGCCGCCGACAGACGTGTGGCGACAAAGCGGCGGTGTGGGTTCACGACCTGGCTTTTTCTGCGCATGGATTCCCCTCTCGTGACTTTGGCGGGCCCTCGCCCGCGGCCCTCGTCGACCTTGCGGTCGCCCCCCGGGGCGCGTTCGCACCGGACGGCCAACCCTACGTTCTTGTTGCAGACCCGTCACGCCCGGATTCCCTTCGGGCGCGCGACCGATCGACGGCGCACGCCACGTTCGGTAGCGTTCCGCGCATGACCGAGCCGATCGAGCGTCCCACGGCGGGCGGGGACGACAGCGAGCACCGCCTGCCGAAGAATGTCTCCCCGGCCCGCTACGACCTGCACCTCGTGCCCGATCTCGAGGCGGCGACCTTCACCGGCACCGTGACCATCGAGGTCGAGGTGCGCGAGCGCACCGATCGCATTGTGTGCAACGCCGCTGAGCTCGAGGTCGCAGACGCGCGCGTTGCGCCGGGCTGGCGTTCGGGAGGCGACCCTTCGTCCCGGGGGTCCGCGTGCGCCGTCGAGATCGACGCGACGCGCGAGCGCGTCTGGTTCCACGCGGAGGGCCCGCTTCAGCCGGGTCGCTACAGCCTTTCGTGCGCGTTCAGCGGGGTCCTCAACGACAAGCTGCGCGGCTTCTACCGCAGCACCTTCACCGCAGACGACGGCACGACCCAGGTCATCGCGACGACCCAGTTCGAGGAGACCTCCGCCCGGCGCGCGTTCCCCTGCTTCGACGAACCGGACGCCAAGGCGGTCTTCGCCGTCACCCTCGATGCCCCCGCTGGCTGCCTCGCTCTGTCCAACGGCCCCGAGGTCGGCCGCGAGAGGCTCTCGGACGGTTCGACACGCTTCCGTTTCGGGGCCACGATCCCGATGTCGACCTACCTCGTCGCCTTCGTCGTCGGCCCGCTCGAGGTCACGTCCCCCCGGGACGTCGGCGGGGTACCGGTCCGTGTCGCCCACGTTCCGGGCCGAGGCGGCCTCACCGGCGCAGCGCTCGACGCGGCAGAGCACGCGCTCGGCTTCTTCGCCTCCTACTTCGGTCTCGCCTACCCCGCGGACAAGCTCGACCTGGTCGCGATCCCGGACTTCGCCGCGGGTGCGATGGAGAACCTCGGCTGCGTGACCTTCCGCGAGGCGATCGTGCTCTCCGACCCGAACGACACGACCCATGCCGAGCGCGAACGCCTCGTGGAGGTTGTCGACCACGAGCTCGCCCACATGTGGTTCGGCGATCTCGTCACGATGCGGTGGTGGAACGGCATCTGGTTGAACGAGGCGTTCGCCACGTTCATGGCACTCCTCTGCCAGAACGACTACCAACCCGAGCAGCGCGTGTTCACGAGCTTCGCGCGCAGCCGCGCCGCGGCCTTCGGGACCGACTCGCTCCACTCGACACGCCCGATCGAGTACCCCGTGCACGCACCCGACGACGCCGCGGCGATGTTCGACGTGCTGACCTACGAGAAGGGCGCGAGCGTGCTGTGGATGCTCGAGAGCTTCCTCGGGCCCGAACGCTTCCGCGCGGGGGTGCGCGCCTATCTCGCGGCACACCGCTTCGGCAACACCGAGACGACCGACCTCTTCGACGCCCTCGGCGAGGAGGCCCCCGACATCCCGGTGCGCGAGACCATGGACTCCTGGATCTTCCAGGGCGGCTACCCGCTCGTGCGCGCCGCGCGCGTCGAGGGGGCGGGCGGCCCGGCGGTCGAGCTCACCCAGACCCCCTTCTCCTATTTGCCGGAGAAGGAGGCCGCCGAGCTCGGCGTGCTCCCCGAGGACGGCTCGGCGATCGGGCGGTCCTGGCTCATCCCCATGCTCGTCGCACCGGTCGGTGCCGGAGACAAGCAGGTGAGCCGCGTCCTGCTCGGCCACGAGCCGCAGCGCCTCGAGCTCAGCGGCCCGGTGGTGCTCAACGCGGGCGGTACCGGCTTCTACCGTCTCTCCTACGAAAGCGAGCTCCTCCAGGACCTCCTCGGGCACCTCTACGAGCTGAGCCCGCTC
>JAJZMN010000119.1 GCA_021850345.1 Actinomycetes bacterium
GACTTGCTTCTTCTTGCTGATGTGCACCGTTGCTCCTTTCGTCTTTCGTCGTGCTCAACGCCGCGCGCGCTCGGCGATCCACCCCAAGACACCACCGCCGTCGTCCGCGTCGCGTTCCTCTTCCCCGCCGCGCCGCCGGCCGCCGGCTTCGACGCGGGAGCGCTGGTTCCCGCCGTCCCCGTCGCGATGGTGGTCCTGTGCCTGCGAGCCCCGGCCGACCTCGCGGCGCCCCCGGCCGTCCCCGTTCCCGTCACCGTTGCCGTTCCCGTCGCCGTTGCGGCGGTTCCCGAACAGGGCCGGGAGCCCTTGCTCCTCGGTCTGCGAGAGGTCGAGGCGGTTCACCGCTTCGGCGAACCGCAGGTACGTGTCGACGCTCGCCACCACGACCCGCGCGTCCACGGTCAGAAGCTCGATGCCCGCAAGCGAGACGCGCACGTACGCGTCGATGACGAGCCCCTTGTCCAAGATGAGGTCGAGGACGTCGGCGAGGCTGCTCGGGCGGGGTGCCCGGGAGATGCTGCTCGCACCGGTTGCCATGTTGTGCTCCCTGGAGTCGATACAGATGGACTAGGAACCGGCCTTGTTGCCGGCGGCCCTCCGCCCATGGCCCTCCGAGCGCGGGCGACTCGCCCGGCGGTGTGAGCCGTTCTGCGAACTGTTGCGCTTCGAGCTGGTGCTTCTCGTGCGCGTCGTGCTTCGCGAGCTGCCGGTGCGCGCGCTGCCGGTGCGCGCGCTCCCGCTCGACGAGCTGCCGTTTCGCGAGCTGCCGGTGCGCGCGCTGCTCTTGGAGGAGTCCTGCGCTCCGGCGCCTTCCTTCTTCGTGCCTTCCTTCTTGGCGCCTTCCTTGGCACCTTCTTTCTTGGCGATGCGCTGGCGCCAGGCGCCGGTGGCGTCGCCACGCAGCTCGAGGAAGTGCTTGAAGAGGCGCAGGTCTCTCCGGATGCGGCGGCGCTGCACCCGAAGGACGTTCGCGACCTGCTCGAAGGGTCCGTGCGGGGTGTACTCCATCTGCACGAGGACTCGGGTGAGATCCTCGTCGAGCGAGTGGAAGGTGACGACGCCCTTCATCTGGAGGCCACCGGTCGACTTCCATGCGATGCGCTCGTCGGGAACCTGCTCGGTGATCTCCGCGGTCCACTCGCGCTTCGACGGGCCGATCTTGCTCCGCCACGAGGTGCGGTCGCGCTCGGCCTGCTCCACGCTCTCTGCGCCCTTCACGATGGAGGGGAACATCTCGAACTGCGTCCACTGGTTGTAGGCCACGCTTCGGGGAACCGCGACCTCGGCGTGCTCCTCGATCAGGTGGGAGAGCTTGGGCGTCGAGGACTTCTCACCGCCGCCGAGTTTCCCGATCTCCGAGACCGCAGCACCGATCTTTCCGATGGTGCTGCCGTGCCCGCCGATCGCGTCTTTCAGCTGACCCGCCTTCTGGGTGACGTCGGACACCTTGTCCGCCGTGTCGGCGCCCGAGGACACGAGCGCGCCCACCTTTCTTCCCGCCATGACGGCACCGGGCAACGCGGCGAGGCCGGCTCCCGCCGCAAGGAGCGCCTTCCCGCCGATGACGGGCTTCTTCTTGCCGATCGGCAATCCCAGGATCTTGCGACGCCGGGCCATCACTTCACCCCCGTCTTCTGGGCGGTCTTGCTCGCCGCCTTGCGAGCTGCGGACTTGGCCGTGCTCGCCGTCTTCCGTGCGGCCGACGTCCCGCGGGTTGCTGCACGCCGCGCGCCGCCGGCACCGTGTCGCCCGTCGGACGCTGTTCCGTCACCTCCACGCCGATACTCGTCGTCGCCGTCGAGGCGCTCGTCGGTCTCCTGACGGAGGCCGTGCTCGCTGCGAACCGGCTCCCTCGAACCTTCACCGGTCGCCTCGCCGCGCAATTCGATGAAGTTCTTGAAGAGGCGCAAGTCCTTTCGGACCCGCCGGCGCTGCATCCGGAAGAAGTTGCCGACCGTCTCGAAGAAGCCGCTCGGGTGGTACTCCATCTCGACCATGACCCGCGTCAGCCGGTCGTCGATGCTGTGGAACGTGACGACGCCCATGGTGTTGGCGCCGCCGATGCTCCGCCACACGATGCGGCGTCCCGGGACCTGCTCGACCACCTGGGTCTCCCAGGTTCGCGTCGACGGCCCGATCTTGGAGGTGAAGCCGATCCGGTCTTGGCGTTTCTCCTGCGCGGACTCCTTCTTCGTGTAGCGCGACAGGTCGTCGTAACGGGTCCATTGGTCGTAGGCGGTCTCACGCGGAACGCCCACGTCGATGTGCTCCTCGATGATGTGCGAGCTCTTCACCGGGCCGGCCGGCGACGGCTTGCTGGCGCCGTTGCGCCCGGTCCCGCCGTCGTCGGCTCGCTGGTTGCGCTCGGGACCCGACTTCGCGTCTTCCCCGAGCACTTGCTCATCTCGTGGAGCCTGGGTCCTCGGCATTCGCCACCCCTTCTCCCAGGTGTCAATGGGCGACGCCGTTGCACTGACATGCGGGGCGCCGCCACGCTTCCGACCTCCGACGGCCCGCCGGCCGCAGGTGGGTTCGACCCCGACGTACCCATTGCGTTCTCCGAGCAACCGCGACGCGCCGCGCGACGACGCGCGGTCCGGCCGATGCGCCGCGAATGAGCCGGCGATCGCCGCAGCGGGCGATGCCGAGGCGCGAAACGCTCGGTAGGCTCTCGTCCCCGTGACGCGCGCAGCGACAATGCCGGCCAACCGTCGGGCTGCCCGGGCACGCGTGGACGCGGTGCTCGAGTGGACCGTGCGATCCCTTTCCGGCGAGTGGCGGGAGGTCGACATCGGCTGGGTCGTGCGCACGCACGCCCTTCCCCTCGTGCACAGCCTCAACCGGCTCGAAGTGCGCGCGGCGGCCGATCCCGCGCAAGTGGTGGCACTCGCCGACGCGCACCTGGGGGACCTGCCGTACCGGCACATCGAGATCGGCGACGAGCAGGCG
>JAJZMN010000038.1:0-1778 GCA_021850345.1 Actinomycetes bacterium
CGCGGTCATGCAGACGCGTGACGCGCTCGTACGGGTCGCAGCGGAGTGCGCGCAGGACCTCGCGGACGACGGGGTGGTCTACGCGGAGGTGCGGTTCGCCCCCGAGCTCCACACCGCGCAGGGGCTCACCGAGGCAGAGGTCGTCGACGCGGTGCTCGAGGGGTTTCGCCAAGGTAGTGCCGGGCGGAAGATCCGGGTCTATGCCCTGCTGACCGCGATGCGGACCGCCGCGCGCTCGCTGGATGTCGCGGAGCTCGCTGTGCGCTGGCGCGACGACGGCGTGGTCGGCTTCGACATCGCGGGGGCGGAGAAGGGAAGCCCCCCGACCGAGCACCTGGCTGCGTTCCAGTACGTCCAGCGCGAGAACTTCCACATCACGATCCACGCGGGGGAGGGCTTCGGGCTGCCGTCGATCTGGGAGGCGCTGCAGATCTGCGGCGCCGACCGGCTGGGTCACGGCGTGCGCATCCTCGACGACATCGAGCGGCACCCTGACGGGTCGGTCACGTTGGGGCGTCTTGCGAGCTACGTCCGTGACCGACGGGTGCCGCTCGAGATGTGCCCCACCTCCAACGTGCAGACCGGTGCCGCGACGGCTCTCTCGGAGCACCCGATCGGGCTCCTGCGCTCGCTGTTCTTCCGGGTGACCGTGAACACCGACAACCGCCTCATGAGCGGTGTCACCATGTCCTCCGAGCTCCACGACGTGGCCGAGACCTTCGGCTACGGCTGGCACGATCTCGAGTGGCTCACCCTGAACGCGATGAAGAGCGCCTTCGCGCACTTCGACGAGCGGCTCGGGCTCATCAACGAAGTGATCAAACCGGGGTACGCCGAGGCGCGCGCCGCGTCGGGCACCCCGTGAGCTGCCCGCAAGACGCCGGCGCAGGGCGAAGTACGCTGGAAGATGTGGAGGCCGGCGGAGCGACCCGCACGGCGACACGTGGCACTTCCCCCGGGAGCTCACCCCCCGACGCGTCGACCCCGGCGGTGACCGCCCGGCTCGCCGGACCGTGGTCCCCCGACATCGCCACCTCCGACGCTGCGCTGCGGGGGTTCCTCCATGGCCTCCCCGGCGTCGACCAGGTCGGCGCGGAGGTACGGGCTGCGATGCTCGCCAGCAGGTCGATCAAGCGCGAGGCCAAGCGGTGGGCACTCGACCGGGCCATCTCGATGATCGACCTGACCACCCTCGAGGGGGCGGACACGCCGGGAAAGGTGGCCGCGATGTGCGCCAAAGCCCGTCGCCCGGACCCGGCCGATCCGACGGTCCCGCCCGTCGCCGCCGTCTGCGTCTACCCGGACCTCGTCGCCGTCGCCGCAGAGCACCTGGCCGGCAGCCCGGTCTCGGTGGCCTCCGTGGCGACCGCCTTCCCCTCGGGCCGCGCGGCGCTCGACGTGAAGCTCGCCGACGTGCGTGGGGCGCTCGACGCCGGCGCCGACGAGATCGACATGGTGATCGACCGGGGGGCGTTCCTCTCCGGCCGTTACGGCCAGGTCTACGAGGAGGTGCGGGCGGTGCGCGAGGCGACCGGCTCCGCGCTGCTGAAGGTCATCTTGGAGACCGGTGAGCTCGCCACCTACGACAACGTCCAACGCGCCGCGTGGCTGGCGATGCTGGCGGGCGCGGACTTCGTCAAGACGTCGACGGGGAAGGTGGCGCCGGCGGCCACCCGACCGGTCGCGGTCGTGCTCCTCGGGGCGGTGCGGGATTTCGTGCGCGCGGGCGGCCGGCGAGTGGGCGTGAAGGTCGCGGGCGGGATCAGGACGGCGAAGGA
>JAJZMN010000038.1:1819-2947 GCA_021850345.1 Actinomycetes bacterium
CTGCGGATCGGTGCGTCGTCGCTCCTCAACGACCTGCTCATGCAACGCGAGAAGCAGCGCACTGGCGTCTACGCGGGCCATGACTACTTTACGATCGACTGACCGTGATGCCCGGAGGATCCCGGAGAGCGAGATGACCGACGTGGAGATGCAGACGACGGCAGCTGCGTCGGCACCCCTCTTCGAGTACGCGCCCGCCCCAGAGTCGCGCGACGTCGTGCGGCTGGCTTCCGAGTACGGGCTCTTCATCGGGGGCGAGTTCCGTCCTGCCGCCTCCGGGCGCGTCTTCGCCACGGTGAACCCGGCCACCGAAGAGCCGCTCGCTTCCGTTGCGGAAGCCGGTTCAGAAGACGTGGACCGGGCCGTCGCTTCGGCGCGTGCCGCCTCCGAGGGCGGCTGGGGCAAGATGCGCGGCGCCGAGCGCGCCAAGTACCTCTTCCGGATCGCCCGTATCATCCAAGAGCGCGCCCGTGAGCTCGCCGTCTTGGAGACGCTCGACAACGGCAAGCCCATCCGCGAGTCGCGCGATGTGGACGTGCCCCTCGCCGCCGCCCACTTCTTCTACTACGCAGGATGGGCGGACAAGCTCGAGCACGCCGGCTTCGGGCCCTCACCGCAGCCGCTCGGCGTCGCCGGGCAGGTGATCCCGTGGAACTTCCCGCTGCTCATGGCCGCCTGGAAGCTCGCGCCCGCGCTCGCGACCGGCAACACCTGCGTGCTGAAGCCGGCCGAGACGACCCCGTTGTCCGCGCTGTTCCTCGCCGAGATCTGCCAGGAGGCGGACCTGCCGCCCGGGACGGTGAACGTCCTGACCGGCGCAGGGGCGACCGGCGCGGCGCTGGTGTCGCACCCCGGTGTCGACAAGGTCGCCTTCACCGGGTCGACCGATGTGGGAAAGGAGATCCGAAGGGCGCTCGCCGGCACCCGGAAGCGGCTCACGCTCGAGCTCGGTGGGAAGGCGGCGAACGTGGTCTTCGAGGACGCGCCGGTCGACCAGGCGATCGAAGGGATCGTCAACGGGATCTACTTCAACCAGGGCCACGTGTGCTGCGCGGGCTCGCGGCTCTTGGTGCACGAGCCCGTCGCGGAGCTCGTTCTCGACCGCCTCCGAGAGCGCCTCACGACCTT
>JAJZMN010000197.1:0-693 GCA_021850345.1 Actinomycetes bacterium
ACGACGCCTCGCACCTCGATCACAGCGTGCCCCCCCACGACGTGCGCGTCGGGGCGCTGCGTCTCGAACGCTTCGTCGCCCATCTGCCCCGGGGCGTGCATGTCGCCGTCGTCGACCCCGGAGTCGGCACCACGCGCCGGCCCGTTGCCGTTCGCTCCGGGGAGCAGTTCTTCGTCGGGCCCGACAACGGCCTGCTCGCCTGGGCTCTCGACGCCGCCGGCGGGGCGGTCGCGGCCGTCGAGATCTCCGCGGGCACCCCCCGGCCCAGCGCGGGGGCGCGCACCTTCGACGGGCGCGACGTGTTCGTGCCGGCGGGCTGCCACCTCGCCCGCGGCCTTCCGCTCGAGAGTCTCGGGCCACCGCTCGACCCCGCGACGCTGGTGCGCCTCGAGCGGCCGGAAGCGCGCCGCCTCGACGACGGCGCGCTCGTGCTCGAGGTCGCGCAGGTCGATGTCTTCGGCAACCTCCAGTTCGCGGGTGACGCGCGCGACGCGGCGTCGCTCGGCCTCGTCCCGGGGGATCTCCTGGCGATCGAGACCGCGGACGGCCGGCGGCTCGCCGCGCGCTACGGGACCGCCTTCGCGGACGTGGGGCAAGGCGATCTCGTGCTCCTGGTCGACAGCGACGGGCGCCTGGCGCTCGCGCGCAATCGCGGGCGCGCCGTCGACGCGCTCGGCCTCCCCCCGGACTCGG
>JAJZMN010000197.1:703-18686 GCA_021850345.1 Actinomycetes bacterium
TTTGCCCCTCTGCCCCTCTGCCCCTCTGCCCCTCTGCCCCTCTGCCCCTCTGCCCCTGGTTTGCCCGCCGCCCGCGCCAGGGACCCCCACCGGCGCCAAAGCGACGAAGGGCCCTAGGACAGGGGGGCGATCCGCCGGTTTGCTCGAGGGTGTCCCCCGCGGCGCGCGGTGGAGGGAGGCAGATGACACAGGTCCAGGCGGCGGGGTCGAGGGGCGCGAGAGCCCGGCGCCCGATCGAGCTGATGGCGGTCGGCGATGTGGCGGAGGACCTCTTCGTGCGCCTCGACGACGGCGTGGCGCGGGCGGGTGCCGGCCGTCGGGAGCTCGTCCTACCGCTCGGTGCCAAGGTCCCCGTCGGCGTTCCGGTCCTGGTGCCCGCCGGCGGCAACGCCGCCAACGTCGCGGTCGCGGCGGCCCGTCTCGGGCTGAGCGCGGCGCTCGTCTCCTACGTCGGCGGGGACGCCGCGGGCCGCGAGGTTCTCGCAGGGCTCCACCACGAGGGGGTGGACACGCGCTTTTGCCGGGTTGAACCCGACGCCGCGACCAACCGCAATGTGGTGCTGTGGTGCAGCGAGGACCGCACGATCCTCGTGCACCACGAGACCTACGAGTACCACTGGCCGCACCTGCGCCCCGCGGAGGTTCCCCGCTGGCTGTACGTGACCTCGGTCGGCGCCGGGGCCCTCGACTACCACGACCAGCTCGCCGACTGGCTCGAGGGCGAACCGGCCGTTCGTCTGGCCTTCCAACCCGGCACGTTCCAGATCGCGGCGGGGGCGTCGCGCCTCGCCCGGCTCTACAAGCGTGCCGAGGTCGTGATCTGCAACCGGGACGAAGCCGCCGTCATCGGTGGTGGCGCGCGCGATGACGTCGCCAGCCTGCTCGAAGGCCTGCGCCGGCTCGGGGCCCGCATCGCCGTCGTGACCGACGGACAGGCCGGGGCCCACGCGAGCGACGACGAGCGACGTCTTTTCGTTCCGGCGTTTGCGACCGATGAACCGCCGCTCGAGCGCACGGGCGCGGGGGACGCGTTCGCGGCCACGCTGGTCTCGGGTCTGGCCAAGGGCCTCTGCCTCGAGGAGGCGCTTTCCCAGGCGCCGGTCAACGCCGCCAACGTGGTTGCGCACCTCGGAGCCCAGGCCGGCTTGCTCGACGACGTCGAGCTGCGCCGGCGTTTGAGACGCGCGCCGGGCAGCTACGTCGTCAGCGAGGCGTGACCCCTCAGTGCCCGGCGTTGCGCGCCGCGACCGCGTGCAGGCCGACGGGCACGAGGTTCTGGGCTTTCCAGCTGGCCGCCCGGCCGAGGAAGAGCGAACCGAGCAGGAACCCCACCGCGAGCGCCGCTGCGAGCGTCCACTGGCGTAGCCCGGCGCCGGCGAGGTGGCGGCGCGTCCGCCAGTAGTAGTCGCGGGGCGCCAGCCGGGCGGTGTCGAGCAGGTGGCTGAGGACGTGCACGGCCATCGCGCAGAACCACAGCACGAAGCTCGCCTTGTGGAGCAGGAGCACCGTCGGGCCGCCGCCGAGGACCAGCGCGACGCCCGTGGCCAGCACGGCGATGCTGAGCACGACGACGATCGGCCCGAGGAGCCGGAGGAGGGGGGCAGGCGGCCCCTTGCGCCGATAGGCGGGGGTGCCGAGGTAGTAGCGCGCGAAGCGGTAGGTCGTCGTTGCGATCTTGAGCGCGACCGGAGGGATGAGAAGCATCCCGATGAAGACGTGGGCGCTGAGCAGGGGGCCGATCTGCAGGATCGTGACGCCCTCTGCGGCGAGCAGGACGAGCAGCGACGCGGCGGTCGCGCCCGTCAGGCGCGCGTTCGCCTCGACGCCGGGGTCCTCCTGCGCCCCCGCCTCGTTTCGCCGGTGGGCCGGCGTCGGGCCGCGCAGGACCGACGGAGCACGCTGGGCCATGGGCCAAGGCTAGGCATCCAAGCTGACCACAAGATGAACGCGGCGCGCCCTCAGTCGAGCATGGGCGCGAAGGGGAACGCTTCGGTGTGCTGGGTCGCGCCGTCGCTGCCGACGACGAGGCCCTCGTAGCCCGGCAGCCGTCCGAGGAGCGCGAGCGCACTCTTGCCGCCGACGCACAGCGCCGTCGCGAGGGCGTCGCAGTCCCCGGCGTCGGGTCCGACGACACTGGCCGAGGCTGCGGCCGTCCGTGTGGTCCCCGAACGGGGGTCGACGATGTGGGCCCCCCGTTCGTAGGTGCCCGAGGTCGCGATCGCCGCACCGACCTCGGCGACGGCGAGCAGGTGCCGACGCGAGGCGGGATCGAGGATCCCGACACGCCAGGTCAGCCCGGGACCGGGGGAGCCGGCGACCGCGATGTCGCCGGCGGCGTTGACGAGCGCGCCGCTGCCGGCGGCGGGTGCGACGATGGCGAGCGCTTGCGCGGCGGCGAGGCCCTTGACGTAGCCGGAGGGGTCGACGCCGCCGGGGACCGCCCAGGGGTCGAAGAGGCCGTCGGTGAGCTCCCGGAGCTGTGCGCAGCGCGTGAGAGCGGCCCCGACCTCCGCGGGGGCGTCCTCGACGCGAAGCTCGCCGCGACGGATCGCGGAGATCGGACTGTTGGCCTTGTAGGTGCTGAAGAGGGCGTCGACGCGATGCAGCAGGGCCCGGGCGCGTGCGAGCGCGAGGAAGGCGTCACGCCCGGGGGCGGGGAGCGCGCCGTAGAGGTCGAGGGTGACGACGGTCCCCATGACCTGTTCCGCGTGGTGGAGCGCGGGAGGCGGAACGCCAACGTCTCCCTCGGGCCCCGACGCGGGCCTGCTCACCGGGTGCGTCCCGCCCCGAGGGTCCAAGCGCCGGGCGCGCCGGCCGGCACCTCCTCCCCGGTGGTCGCGCCGGAACCCCATCGCCCGGTCGCAGCAAGGGGGGGTCGCCGGCGGACCGGGACGCCTGCTCGTGCGGCGGCTAGCCTCGGCGGCGCAGGCGGCGGTGCCCCGCGACGGCGTCCGCGCGACGTGCACCACGGCGGAGATGGGGGGAGGGACGTGAAGCTGCCGACGCACGGCCCGTCGGGCGGCCAGGACGGTGGGGCTGTCGCGCAGACGCGCGCGGTGCGCGTCCTCGAGCAGATCCAGGATGTCGTCACGGTGCTTGTCGGTGGTGCGCTGCTGGTCTTGTCGCTCGGGATCCTGATCGCGGCCGTCGTGGACTTCGTCCGCAGCCACAGCGGCGTCATCACCGCCGCGACGGGCTTCCTCGACCAGGTGCTCCTCGTCCTCATCCTCGTCGAGGTCGTGCACACGGTCATCCTCTCGTTGCGCGCGCATGCGCTGCAGGCCGAGCCCTTCATCGTCGTGGCGCTCATCGCCGCGATCCGCAAGATCCTGTTCGTGCTCGGGAGCCAGCAGCCGATCTCGACGGCGCAGTTCGCGCTGTTCCTCGCGACTGCCGTCGTGTTCGTCGCGTCACTCGTCGTGATCCGCCGCCTCGGCGGCCGCCAGGACGCCGAGTGAGGCGGCCGCCGCGCGCTCAGCTGGGCGCGCGGCGCCATAGGGCTCGAGGAACCAGGCGCGCGACCCCAAACAGGACGCGCAGCGAGGCAGGGACGTAGACGTCCTCGGCACCGCTTTCGAGGCCGCGCACGACGGCGTCGGCGACCGCGTCGACACTCGTGGCGAGTGGCTGGCGGGACCTCCCGTCGGTCAGACGGGTCGGGACGAAGCCCGGCCGGACGATCATCACCTTGACTCCGGTGCCGCTCAGCGCGTCGCCGAGGCCCTGGCAGAAGCCGTCCAGACCGGCCTTGGAGGAGCCGTAGACGAAGTTGGCCTTGCGGACTCTGGCGCCGGCGACCGAGGAGAAGACGACGATGCGGCCCGACCCCTGGGCGACGAGCCGGCGCGCGAACGCGAAGGTCAGCGCAGCTGGGCCCGTGAAGTTCGTCTCGATCGTGTCCGCCACCTCGTCGGGCGACAGCACGTCGAGGCCCTCGTTCGGCAGGGTGCCCGCCGCGACCAGGACGAGGTCCACCGTGTTGAGGCGCGCGAGGCAGCTCTCGACGAACGCGTCGCGTACCGAGCGGTCGCGCACGTCGAGCACGACCGTCTCGACCTCGGTGACCCCCGCGCGTGCAAGGGCGTCCGCGCTCTCCTGGAGCCGCTCGGGGCTGCGCCCCGCGAGGACGCAGTGCCGCAGCCGCCGTCGCGCGAGGCGCTCGAGCACGGCCCGCGCCAGGTCCGAACCGCCGCCGATCACCACCGCGCTCGCCGGCATCCCCGTCACGTCGCTCACCCCCGCCTCCTTTTCGGCCCGTCCGGACCCGTGAGATGGAGCCGTCGCGCCAGGTCGGACGCGAAAAGGCCGTCGGGGTCGAGCTTGGCACGGGTCGCGCGCCACTGGTCGAGGCGCGGGTACATCGCGGCGACGAGGTCGGGCCGCAGCCGCCCGTCCTTCGCGAGGTAGACGCGCCCTCCGGCCGCGGCGACGAGCTCGTCGAGCTCGTCGAGAGCGGCAGCGAGGCCCGGGTTGCCGGTCGCGAGATCGATGGCGGCCGTCCACCCGGGCATCGGGAACGACAGCGGTGCCCGGCTCGCGACCCCGAAGCGTTTGAGCACGACGAGCGTCGGGGTCTTGTGCCGCTGCTGGAGGTGCTCCAAGACGCGGCGCACGACGTCTGCGGCGTCCAAGGGCACGACGAACTGGTACTGGGTGAACCCCCGTGGGCCGTAGAGGCGGTTCCACTCTGCCAGGGCGTCGAGGGGGTAGAAGTAGCCGTCGATCGTCTCGAGGCTCGTGCGCGCCCGCGGCGCCCGGCGGAAGTACGCCTCGTTGAAGGCCGCGACGACCCCGGGTCCCACGAGGTTCACCGGCGGTGCGAAAGGAACGGGGAGCCGGCGGCGCCCGTGGCGTTCGAGGGGCGTCGCGCACGCCGCCGCCGGAAGCTCGCCGAGGGTCGCGTGACGCCCCAGGGTGACGACCGCCCGCCCGAGCCGCCCGCCCCGGGCCACGCCGTCCACCCACGCGACCGAGTACGGCACGTGCGCGTCCTCGGCCGAGAGCAGGGCCATGCACTCGTCGATGTCCGCGGCCCGGCGTGTCTCGACCGCCATGAGCGCGGTCTCGATCCGCTGCAGGCGTAGTGTCACCTCGGTCACGACGCCCGTCAGCCCCATCCCGCCGACGGTCGCGAAGAACGCGTCGGGGGCTTCGGTCGGGTCGTAGACGCGCACGCCATCGGGCCCGGCGAGGCTGACCTGCTCGACGAAGCCGCCGAAGGAGCCGTCCCGGTGGTGGTTCTTTCCGTGGACATCGGCCGCGAGGGCGCCGCCGATCGTGACGGCGGCGGTTCCGGGTGTGACGGGGAGGAACCAGCCCGCGGGCACCACCGTCGCCAGCAGGTCGGCGAGGGACGTCCCTGCGCCGACGCGCACGCGGCCAGCCTCGAGGTCGGCCGAGAGCATGCCGTCGAGGCACGTGCAGTCAAGGACCGTCCCGCCGCCGCACTGCGCGGCGTCCCCGTACGCGCGGCCGAGGCCGCGGGCGATGGCCACGCGCCCGGCGCTCCGCGCGGCGCCGAGCGCGGCGACGACGCCCGTGGGGTCTTCGGGGCGGGCGACGTCCGCCGCGCTCGCTCCGGCGCGTCCCCAGCCGCAGAGCAGGCGTCGCGAGGTGGCGGCGCTCACGCGTAGACGCCGAGGAGCACGAGCCCGACGCACAGGGCCCCGAGGACCTGGAGCGTGTGGTTCTTCAAGAACAGCTCCTCGGGCGCGCCACCCTCGCCGCGCTCGAGGGCGAGCTCGACGAGGAGCACGGCGATGACGAAGGGGACGACCGACAAGCGGACGATGACGTCGTCCCCGTCGGCGCGCAGGTCGCCGAGGTGGTTGGCACGGTCGAACGCCCACAGGGCGTAGCTCGTGATGGCGACGGTCGCCGCAACTCCACGCACGAAGCGCAGGAACGCCTCGGGGTAGGCGGCGAGCACGGCGCGGTGTGCCGCGACGGCCGGGCCGAGGGTGTGCAGCTCGCCGGTGCGCTTGCCCGCGACGAGCAGGAGGGCGCCGGCGGAGGTGACCGTGAGGAACCACGGCGAGATCGCAAGGTGCGCAGCCGCCCCCCCGGCGACGGCGCGCAGGACGAAGCCCGAGGCGACGCAGGCGAGCTCGACGACGGGCACGTGCTTCAGCGCGAGCGAGTAGGCGAGCGTGATCCCGATGTAGGTCCCGAGCACCGCGAGCAGGGGTTCGCCAGCGAGCACGGTGGCGCCGACGAGGCTCCCGGCGATCAGCGCGAGCGCCACGCCGACGGCGGCCGGCGGCGAGATCTCCCCCGCAGCGATCGGGCGCGTCATCTTCGCGGGGTGGATCCGGTCCGCCTCCGCGTCGACGACGTCGTTGACGAGGTAGACGCCGGACGCCGCGGCGAGGAACAGGCCGGCCGCCGCCGCGGAGCGCCCGAGGATCGCCGGGTGTCCGAGGGTCCCCGCGGCCGCGGGCGCCGCGAAGACAAGCACGTTCTTCACCCACTGGCGCGGCCTCGTCGCCCGGAGGAACGCACCGGTGCGTCGGCCGGGTGCCCCCGCACCGCGCGCGGCGCCACCGCCAGGGGCCGTACCGTGCTGCGCCGGCGCCTCCCCGGGCAGCACCGCGCCCGGGGTTCGGGTGGGGCTCTCAGCCACTACTGCGCGCGGACATGGTGAAGAAGTCGCGCGCCCATGCCGGGTCGAAGTAGCGCGCGGGCGTAGCGGACATGTTCGAGAGCAGGTCCGTGCCGTTCGCGGCCGTCGCGAGCCCGCTCGGTGTCGCCGGCTTGAACGTCGCGTAGTTGACCCAGTCGGTGTTGATGTCGAGTTCCATCGCGCGCACCGCTCCCGCGCGCACGAGCAGGTTCGCGAGGTCCGTGATGTTGAGGTCGGGGCCTGCGACGTAGACGAGCGCGCCGTCTGCGGTGATCCCGATGCCGGACCGCCAGACGTAGACGGCGTTGCCGAGCGTCGCACCCCAGACCGTCGTGTCGTTCGCGTTGAGGTTCGGCGCCGGTCGGCCGTGGTCGACCAGCAGGGCGAGGTTCTGGCGGACCGATGCGACGTCGGGCGTCATCTGGACGTCGGTTCCCCACGCGCCGATGTTCGCCGAGCCGTTGTTGTAGATGACGAAGGACGCGCCACCCCTGCGCAGGGGGATGAACATCTTGTGGTCGGTGTAGTAGCCGCCCTCCGAGTTCGACATCAGGAAGCCGGCGTTGAAGGCGGCGACGAGGCTGCGCGCTTGGGCCGGTTCGATCGGCGCCGTGAAGGGCCAGGGTCCACCGCCGGGGATGTAGCTGCCCGAGTACAGCCGGGCGCCGAGAAGCCGGGTGTCCATCCAGGCCACGCCCGCGACATAGCTCGTGTGGATCGCGTCGGGGCGCAGGAACGCCTCGTAGACCGCCGGCACGCCGTCGACGAGCCGCCCGGCGGGGTGCCAGGTGCCCTCGCCGGGCAGGGCGGGGGACGCGAACGGCTGCAGGCGCGGCGGCGTCGGCAGGGCGGTGACGGCCTTCGGCTGTGCGGGGTGTGCGGCGGGCGCGGCCGTGGTGGGCGTCGCGGCGGCCACGGGCACAAGGGTGCCCTTCGGGGGTGCACCACCGACCTTGGGCGGGTGGTGGGAGTACCAGACGTTCTCCGCCCAGACGACGAGGCTCGCGCCGCCGTGCTCGCGGGTCCACTCGGCGAGGCGCCCGGGGAGCGTGACGCCGTAGGTGGGGTTGGTAAGCGCCGAGCCGAGCGACCACCACACGGGGGTGAGCAGGACGATGATCGCGACCGCCCCCGAGCCGAAGGGGTGGCGGCCGATGACGCTGCGACGCGCGCGCCGCCTCGCCCGCCGCCGCTCGCGCCGGTTCAGGCGCCGCGCGGGCGACTCGCTTGCGCGACGGGCGTCCCGTCGTCGCTCGAGGTCAAGCACGCAGAACCCCTCGCGCCCTGCCCGCGACGGGGGCCGGGAGGGCGCGTCGGCGTGGCGCAGGGCGATCCGGGAGCATCGACAACGACCCATCCTCAAAGACGAAGCTGACAGGGCGATGAACCGGCCGGAGGGCGGCGCGTGGGTGGGAGAGCGGCACGGCGGACCTCGGCGACGCGGGTGGAGCGGAACTGCGCGCAACGCTAACGCGTGGCGCGCCGGCTGCCGGCGCGCCGGGCGGTGCCCGAGGTCCCGGTCGAGGGCCCTTCGGCGCGCCGGGGGGGCCCCTCGGCCCTTGGTCGGGCGACGGGCGCGTCCTAGCGTTTGGTCTCGGAGGTCGGTCGAGATGGTCAGCGCGTTCTTTTCGCAGTCGCGACCGTGCCGCCCCCCTGTGAGCGGTGCGGTCCTCGCTTGTTTCCGCACAGCGCCAGGAGGTTCCCGGTGACCCCCGCCTTCTGGACGGCGGCCCGTCGCGCCGTCCAGCGCTGGCACCGAGGACTGCAGGCCTGGTGGCGCGGCCGCCGGGCGGATCACCAGGCGCACGACCTCGCCGCGGAGTGCGGCGACTACCTCCAGGGCCGCCTGGCGGATCGCCAGGCCCGCCGGGGCGAGAGCGTGTCGCCCTGGGCCTGGACCAATCTCCTCGCCCACGGCACCAGCGCGGACCTCGCCCGCGAGCGAGACGCCCGGCGCTACGCGCTCGGTGGGGACGCCGGTTTCGTGCGGGCGCGGGCCGTGCTCGCCGGACGCGTGCTCGAGATGGTGGCCGCCGGGGATCGTCTCGACCAGCTCCAGCGTGAATTGCTCCAGCCGCTCGAATCTGAGCTCGCACGCCGCAGCGACGTCGAGCTGTGGGGGCCCGAGCAGTGGCTCGCCTCCGTGCTGCGCGTGCTCGACGAGCACTCGCGCCGGCCTTTGATCTGAGCCGGGTGGGGGCTCCCTAGGGCTCAGGGCCCGGCGGGAAGGCGGAGCGGCAGGGACGTGGCCGACAGGGCGCGTCGCAGCGTGCCCGCGATCTCCTCGTACTCCTGCGCGCGGGCGCTCGTCTGCCGGTGCACGAGGCCGATGGTGCGCCCAGGCGGCGGCGAGTCCATAAAGCGCGCCGTCGCGAGACCGCGGCGCACCTCGACGGGAACGGCGGTGGCCGGAAGCAGGGTCACGCCGAGGTCGGCGGCGACGAGCTGGGACAGGGTTGTGAGCGAGGCCGCCTGGGCGGTCCGGCCGGTCGCGCCTGCCTGGTGGCAGACCTCGAGCGCCTGGTCGCGCAGGCAGTGCCCCTCGCTCAGCAGGAGCACGTCGAGGCGCGAGAGGTCCGCGAGGGGCAGCGGACCCCCCGCCGCCGGGTGTCCCTCGGGGACGAGGAGGAGGAACTCCTCCCAATACAGCGGGAGCTCGACGACGTCGGCGCGCCCGGCGGGCAGCGCGAGCACGACCAGGTCGAGCGCGCCCGCCGTCAGTGCGTCGAGAAGATGGCGGGTCTGGTCTTCGCGCACCTCGGGGTCGAGTGCGGGGAACTCGGTGCCGAGGGACCCGAGCAGCGTCGGGAGGAGATAGGGGGCGACCGTCGGGATGACCCCGAGGCGCAGCGGCCCGGTGTGGGAGCCGACTGCGCCGGCGGCGGTCGCGACGAAGTCGTCGAGCGCCGCGAGGACCTGTTCGGCTGCGGGCAGCAGCGCCTCGCCGAGCGCAGTCACCAGAACCCTGCGGCTGGTCCGCTCGACGAGGCGGCCGCCGAGGCTCTGCTCGAGTGCCCGCAGTGCCGCGGAGACCGCGGGCTGGGTGACGCCGAGCTCGTCGGCGGCGAGGCCGAAGTGGCGCTCCCGGGCGACCCCGGCGAACGCGCGCAGCTGTGCGATCGAGGGCTCAGCCATAACCAAAATCTATCAGAGCGAGCGCAGTTCATACTTTGTTTCATGAGTGCTGGGGCGCAAAGATGTCGCGGTCCCATCACGTCACCTCGGAGGTTTTCCATGCTCGGTATCGGCGATCGCTTCCCGGACTTCTCCTTGACTGCGCTCATCCCCGGCGATCTGAGTGCGGTCGCGGCCGATTCGCCCGACGACTTCTTCACCACGGTCGACTCGAGCAGCTACGCGGGCAAGTGGCGCGTCGTGTTCTTCTGGCCGAAGGACTTCACCTTCATCTGCCCCACCGAGATCGCGGAGTTCGGCCGGCTGAACCGTGAGTTCTCCGACCGGGACGCCCAGATCCTCGGCGGCTCGGTCGACAACGAGTACGTGCACTATGCCTGGCGACGCCAGCACGAGGATCTGAGGGCGCTTCCCTTCCCGATGCTCGCCGACATGAAGCACGACCTGATCAAAGCCCTCGGGATCGAGACCGAAGACGGCGTCGCGCAGCGCGCGACCTTCATCGTCGACCCCGACGGGATCATCCAGTTCGTGATGGTGACGGCGGGCTCGGTGGGTCGCAACGTCGAGGAGGTGCTGCGCGTCCTCGACGCGTTGCAGACCGAGGAGCTGTGTGCGTGCAACTGGCGCAAGGGTGCACAGACCCTCGACGCGAAGGCGCTGATGACCGGGGCCGCCTGATGGCGCTCGCGGTGCTGAAGGACGCGCTGCCCGACTATGCGCGCGACATCCGGCTCAACCTCGACTCGACGATCGCGGTGTCGACGCTGCCCGAGCAGCGGCTGTGGGGAACCGTGGTGGCGACCGCGATCGCGAGCCGCCACGCGCGCACCCGCCGTGAGCTCGAGGAGGAGGCGTCGCACCACCTCGGTCCCGAGGCGCTCGCGGCGGCGAAGGCCGCCGCTGCCGTGATGGCGATGAACAACGTGTACTACACGGGCAAGCGCCTTCTCGCCGAAGGGGGCGTCACCGGTTACGACGACATCCCCGCCCGTCTGCGCATGCAGGTCATCGGCTCGCACGGCGGGGTGGACGCCGCCGACTTCGAGTTCTGGTGCTTCGCCGTGAGCGCGATCAACGGCTGCGGCGACTGCCTGGTCGCGCACGAGCGAACCGTGCGCGACCAGGGCGTCTCGCGCGAGCAGTGTCACGAGGCCTTGCGCATCGCCTCGGTCGTCCACGCGGTCGCGCTCACCCTCGAGTCCGAGGAGGGGCCCGCCGCCTGAGGTGCCGCCCGACGGGTCCGGCGCCGGGGATGCCGGCACCGGACCCGGGGCCAGCGCCGTCGTGGGTGCCCACCGCTCGGGCGTCGCCGAGCGTCGCGCCGCGTCGTTAGCGACCGGCGTAGAGCGCACGGCGAAGTTCGTCGAAGTGCGCGACGAGTTCGGGGAGCTGGTAGCGGGCCTGTGCGCCGCTCGGGTTGGGCAGCAGCCAGGCGCTCGCGCCGCCGACGGGCGTCCCCAGGGGTCCGATGCGTGCCCTCGGGTCGGCGAAGGCGGTGCGGTAGGCGCCGAGGCCGAGGAACGCGACGCTGCGCGGGCGGGCGTCCTCGAGCCGACGCACGAGCGCGGCGGCACCCCTGCGCAACTCCTCCCGGCCGAGCTCGGCGGCGGCGGCAGTCGCGCGCGCGACGAGGTTGGTGATCCCGATCCCCGCCGCAAGCAGCTCAGCTTCGTCGTCGGGAGCGAGCTCACGCGCGGTGAAGCCGGAGAGGTAGAGGACTCTCCAGAAGCGGTTTCCGGGTCGGGCGAAGTGGTGCCCGGTCGCCGCGGACCACAGGCCGGGGTTGATGCCGCAGAAGACCAGGTCGAGTCCGGCTGCCAGGACATCGGGGACCCTGCGCCCCGTTGCGGCGGCCAGCTCGGCGGGCGAGGGGCGCGCGCTCACCCGGCGGCGAGCACCGCCTGGGCCGCCGCGAGGCGTGCGATCGGCACCCGGTAGGGCGAGCAGCTCACGTAGTCGAGCCCGACGGCTGCGAAGAAGCTGATCGACTCCGGGTCGCCGCCGTGCTCGCCGCAGACCCCGAGTTTCAGGCGCGCGTTGACCGAGCGGCCGCGAGCGGCGGCGATCTTGACCAGCTCGCCGACACCGTCGCGGTCGATGGTGTGGAACGGGTTGGCCGGGATGAGCCCGTGCTCGAGGTAGAGGGACATCATCCGCGCCTCGACGTCGTCCCGGCTGAACCCGAAGGTCATCTGGGTCAGATCGTTGGTCCCGAACGAGAAGAAGTCTGCCTGTCCGGCCAGTTCGGCTGCCCGCAGTGCCGCGCGCGGGGTCTCGACCATGGTGCCGATCGACACCTCGAGCCCGTCCGCGTCACGCTCGGCGATCGCCTCCTCGACCCAGGTGCGCGCGAGCGCGAGCTCCTCGGCGCTCACCGTGAGGGGGATCATCACCTCGACGATCGGCCGCCCCCCCGCGTTGGTGCGCGCGATCGCCGCATCGAGCAACGCGCGGACCTGCATCGCGTAGAGCCCGGGTTTCACCACGGCGAGGCGCACCCCCCGGGTGCCGAGCATGGGGTTCTGCTCGTGCCAGCGCCGTGCGGCGTCGAGCAGGCGCTCCTCCTCGGCATTGAGCCCCTCGACGGCCGCCTTGATGGTGAGTGCGGAGACGTCGGGCAGGAACTCGTGCAAGGGGGGATCGAGGAGCCGGACGGTGACGGGGAGTCCGTCCATCGCCTCGAGGATCGCGGCGAAGTCCTCGGACTGCACGGCGCGCAGCTCCTCGAGTGCCGCGGCCTCCTCGTCCTCGCTGTCGGCGAGGATCATGCGTCGCACGACGGGCAGGCGCGTCTCGGCGAGGAACATGTGCTCGGTGCGGCACAGCCCGATGCCCTCGGCGCCGAGCGCGCGGGCGGTTGCGGCGTCCGTGCCGTTGTCAGCGTTCGCCCGGACCCCGATCGTCCCCTTGCGGATCTCGTCGGCCCAGGACAGAAGGGTTCGCAGCGCCTCGGGCGGCTCCGCGGCCGAGAGGGCGACGGCCCCGATCGCGACCACGCCGGTCGTACCGTCGATCGAGATGAGGTCGCCCTCGCCGAGGTCCGTCTCGCCGATGCGGATGCCGTCGCCGCGGATCTCGACGCGCTCGGCGCCGACGACGGCCGGCTTGCCCCATCCCCGCGCGACGACCGCCGCGTGGCTGACGAGGCCGCCCCGGCGCGTGAGGATGCCCGCGGCCGCGAGCATCCCCGAGACGTCGTCCGGCGAGGTCTCGTCGCGCACCAGAATCACGGACTCTCCGTCGCCCGCCCACTGCAGTGCGCGCTCGGTGCTGAGCGCGATCCGCCCGACCGCCGCACCGGGCGACGCGCCGAGTCCGCGGGTGCCGACCCTCACCTCGCCCGGGGCGAACTGGGGGTGCAGGACGCCGTCGATGTGCGCGGCGTCGATCCGGCGGACCGCTTCGGCACGGGTGAGCTGGATCACCGGGTCGTCGACCATCTCGACGGCCATCCGCAGCGCCGCGCGCCCGGTTCGCTTGCCGACCCGGGTCTGGAGCACGAAGAGGCGCCCGGACTCGATGGTGAACTCCACGTCGCACATGTCGCGGTAGTGCGCTTCGAGCCGGCTGAAGATGGCCATCAGCTCGGCGTGGCGTTCGGGGAGGCGCTCGGCAATGGTCGCGAGGGGGAGCGGATGGCGGATCCCCGCGACGACGTCGTCGCCCTGGGCCTGCCAGAGGAAGTCGCCGTAGCGGCGGTTCTCGCCCGTGGCCGGGTCCCGGGTGAAGCCGACGCCCGTGCCACTTTGCGCGTCGCGATTGCCGAAGACCATGGCCTGGACGGTGACGGCCGTGCCGAGGTCGTGGGGGATCTGCTCGCGCTCACGGTACGCGTGGGCGCGGGGCGAGTGCCAGGAGGAGAAGACCGCCTCGATCGCGCGCCGGAGCTGCTCGGCGGGGTCCTCCGGGAAGGCCGCGCCCGTCGTGGCGGCGATCTGGGCCTTGTGGGCTTTGATGAGTCCGCGCAGCTCCTCGGCCGGCACCTCGGCGTCGAGGCGGACGCCGAGGCGGCGCTTTGCCGCTTCGTGGTCGACGTCGAACACCTCGTTGTCGACCCCGAGCACGATGTGGCCGAACATCTGCAGCAGACGCCGGTAGGAGTCCAGCGCAAAGCGGTCGTCGCCGTGGCGCCGCGCGAGCCCCTCGACCGCCGCGCCGTTGAGCCCGAGGTTGAGGACGGTGTCCATCATCCCCGGCATCGATCGGGCGGCACCCGAGCGCACCGAGACGAGCAGCGGGTCGCTCCCGTCCCCGAGGCGGCGGCCCATCGCGGCCTCGAGTCGGGCCAAGTGCTCGGCGACCTCCGCGCTGAGGCCTCCGGGCCACCCGCCGGTGAGGAAGGCGCGGCACGCCTCGGTCGTGATGGTGAAGCCGGGGGGCACCGGCAACCCGAGCACGGAGGTCATCTCCGCGAGGTTCGCCCCCTTGCCCCCGAGCAGGTCCGCCAACTCGCGTGGCGGCCGCCCGTGGTCGTGGTCGAGATCGAACACGTACGCCATCAGCTCTTCCTCCACCCCTCTTCGGCGAGCCTCGGCGCGACCCTAGTCGGAACACCGGGGGGTATCGCCGAGGGCCCGGCGCCCCGTCGCCTAGGCTCGCGCCGTGCTCGTCGCGCTCGAGGGGATCGACGGCGCGGGCAAGCAGACCCAGAGCGCGGCGTTGCTCTCCCGGGCGCGCGCCGCGGGCTGGCGTGCGGTCGGGATCTCCTTCCCCCGCTACGGCGAGACGTTCTTCGCTGCGGCGGTGCAGGATCTGCTGCAGGGCCGCTACGGCCACGCGAATGACCCGCGCCTCGCCGGCCTCGTCTTCGCCGGGGACCGGCTCGAGAGCCGGCCGCTCATCGAGCGGGCGCTGGCTGAGGCCGACCTCGTCGTCGCCGACCGCTATGTGGCCTCGAACCTCGCCTATCAGGCCGCACGTGCGCCGGCGAGCGAGCGCGCAGCAGTGGTGGCCTGGCTCGAGGCGGTCGAGCACGAGGTCTTCGGGCTCCCGCGTGCCGACCTCACGGTGCTGTTCGACCTGCCCGTCGCGCTCGCCGCGGGGCGCGTCGCGGGCCGGCGCGGCGGCGACCGGCCGGACGGCGATCTCTACGAAGCTGACCACGCGCTGCTCGAGGCGTGCCGCGATGCCTATCAGGATCTGGCGGCGAAACGGCCGGACTGGGTGGTCGTCCCTCTGGTGGACGACGGACGCGAACGCGCACCGGCAGAGGTCGCCGACGCGGTCTTCGCCGCCGTCGCGGCGGCGAAACCTAGCGCGCCGTGATGTAGTGCTCGAGGGCCCGGCGGTCCTCCTCGAGTTCGCCGATGCGGCTCTTTACGACGTCCCCGATGCTGACGATGCCGACGAGCACGTCGTCCTCGAGAACGGGCACGTGGCGGATCCGGAGAGTCGTCATGGTCTGCGCGAGAGAGTCGACGGTGTCACCGGGCGCGCAGTGCTGGACCTGCGCGGACATGATCACCGTCACCGGCTCGGCGAGGACGCCCGGGCCGAGACGGTTGAGCGCCCGGACGACGTCGCGCTCGGAGACGATCCCGGAGACATGGGCTCCGTCGGCAGAGACGACGAGCGCGCCGACATCGTGGTCGGCGAGGCCGGCAAGCACCGCGGAGACCGGGGCCGACGGCAGTACCGTCGCGACCTGCGCGCCCTTCCTCGACAGAAGCTCGGAGATGAGCATCGCCGCCTCCTCTCGCTGTCCACAACGCGTTCGCGGATCCTACCGGTCGGCGTGCGAGAGGGGCGCGACCACCCACCAGCGCACCCGGTGGCGGCGCGCCGCCGTTGCGGGGCGCAGGTCCCGCGGCGCCCCAAGGCGAGCTAGGAGCGCGCCAGATCAGCCCCGTCGTCGGCGAGCTCCACGGTGACGAGGCGGTCGGTCGCCTCGGTGAGTTCGAGCGCGGCGACGCCGCCGGCGTCGATCAGCTCCCGGCGCCCGAGCTCGAGTGCGGCGAGCGCGTCCGCGGGTGCCCGCACGACGACCCGGCGGACCGGTGCGCGCATCGAGCGCTTCGCGGCCGTCTTGGCCCGGCGGATCTCCCCAAGCACGAGCGCGACCTCCCCGAGCACCGCGTCCTCGTCCTCGGCACACCCGCACGCGCGCGCGATCTCGGCCACCTCGGGCCAGCGCGCCCGGTGCACCGAGTCGCCGGGCGCGTGCCACCAGGACCAGACCTCCTCGGTCGCAAAGGGCAGGAACGGAGCGAACAGGCGGAGCAGCGTCGAGAGCGCGAGCTGCAAGGCGGCGCGCGCGGAGCGCGCGTCGGCCTCGTCGCCCTCGGTCGCGTACACGCGACCCTTGACGAGCTCGAGGTAGTCGTCGCAGAAGCCCCAGAAGAACTGCTCGACGACCTCGAGCGCCCGCGCGTGGTCGTAGCGGGTGAGCGCCACGCTGGCCTCGTGGACGACGCGGCCGAGGCGGGCGAGCAGGGCCCGGTCGAGCGGCGCCTGCACCACGGCGTCGAGCACCAGCGGCTCGCCGAGGCGGGAGAGCACGAAGCGGCTCGCGTTCAGCAGCTTGATCGCGAGCCGCCGGCCGACCCGCATCTGTTGTTCGTCGAAGGCCGTGTCCGCCCCGAGGCGTGCCGAGGCCGCCCAGTAGCGGACGGCGTCGGCCCCGTGGCGCTCGAGCGGCTCGCTCGGAACGACGACGTTGCCGATCGACTTCGACATCTTCTTGCGGTCGGGGTCAAGGATCCACCCCGAGAGTGCGACGTTGTGCCACGCCGGGGTGTCGAAGCCGAGGCGTGAGCGCACGAGCGTCGTGAACAGCCACGTGCGGATGATGTCGTGGCCCTGGGGGCGGAGGTCCATCGGGAAGACCCGTTCGAGCAGGTCGTCGTCCTCTCCCCAGCGTGCGGCGATCTGAGGGCTGAGCGATGAGGTCGCCCAGGTGTCCATGACGTCGGGGTCGCCGACGAACCCGCCCGGCTCGCCCCGTTGCCCCGGCGCGTAGCCCGGGGGGGTGTCGACGGAGGGGTCGACGGGCAGGGAGGCCACCGCCGCGGTGATCGGCGCGTTGTCGTCGACGCTCCCGTCGGCACGAACCGGGTACCAGACGGGGAACGGCACACCGAAGAAGCGTTGGCGCGAGATGTTCCAGTCTCCGGTGAGGCCCTCGACCCAGTCCTCGAAGCGAGCGCGCATGTACTCCGGGAACCATGACAGGGCCCGGCCGTCGGCCAGGAGCTGGCCGCGCAGGTCCATCGTGCGCACGTACCACTGGGGCGAGGAGACGATCTCGAGCGGGCGGTCGCCCTTCTCGTAGAACTTCACCGGGTGCACGATCGGGCGCGGCTCGCCGACGAGGTGCTCGGCCGCCGCCAGCATCTCGACGATGCGGCGGCGTGCCTTGGCGGTGCTCAGCCCCTCGAGCTCGGCGTAGGCCGTGGCCGCCGCGGCGGGATCGGCACTCTCCCAGCCCGGCTCGCCGAAGGGCGCGTGCTCGAGGCGGCCGTCGCGGCCGACCACTGTGCGCGTCGGCAGCTCGAGCTCGCGCCACCACGTGACGTCGGTCAGGTCACCGAAGGTGCAGACCATCGCGATGCCGGTGCCCTTCTCGGGATCCGCGAGACGGTGCGCACGGATCGGCACGGCGACGCCGAACAGCGGCGTGCGCACCTCGGTGCCGAGAAGCGGTCGGTAGCGTTCGTCGTCGGGGTGGCAGACGAGCGCGACGCAGGCCGGGATGAGCTCGGGACGGGTCGTCTCGATCTCGATGGCGCCGGGGCCGTCGACGCGGGGAAAGGCGACGCGGTGGTAGGCGCCCGCGACCTCGCGGTCGACGAGCTCGGCTTGCGCGACGGCGGAGCGGAAGTCGACGTCCCACAGCGTCGGCGCTTCGCGGCGGTACGCGCGTCCGTGCGCGAAGAGCTCGAGGAACGCATGCTGGCTCACGCGCCGCGAGATCTCGCCGACCGTCGTGTACGCGAGCGACCAGTCGACCGAGAGGCCGATGCGGCGGAACACGTCCTCGAAGGCGCGCTCGTCCTCGCCGGTCAGGCGACGGCACAGCTCGACGAACTCCGGGCGCGAGATCGCGAGCGGCTCGGCCGCCCGCGGCCCGGGCGGCTCGAGGTCTGTTCGCGGCGGTGTCCCGGGAACACAGCGCACGCCGTAGTAGTTCTGCACGCGGCGCTCGGTCGCGAGCCCGTTGTCGTCCCAGCCGATCGGATAGAAGACGTTCTTGCCCATCATCCGCCAAAAGCGCGCGGTCACGTC
>JAJZMN010000103.1 GCA_021850345.1 Actinomycetes bacterium
TGGACGTGGCGCAGGCGTCCGATGTCGTGGCGTCGCTTCCCGACGAGCTCGACACCGCATTGCCGGAGCACTGGCGCACGCTCTCCGGCGGCCAGCGCCAGCGCCTCTCACTCTCCCAGGCGCTCCTCATGGACGCCGACGTGCTGCTGCTCGACGACCCGACGAGCGCGGTCGACGCACACACCGAAGCCGACATCGCCGTGGCGCTCGCCGAGGTGCGGAGGGGCCGCACGACGGTCGTCACCACGACGAGCCCGCTCCTCGCGGAGCAGGCGGACGTGGTCGTCGTGCTCGACGGCGCGGCGAGGACCGCGGGGCGCCACGAGCAGCTGCTGGCGATGGACGCCGGCGACGAGACGCAGGTCCTGCGGGGAGGAGCGAAGTGACCGTCAGCGCCGCCAGACTCGACGGGGAGCCCGCGTTCCCGGTCGCAACGCGCGCGACGGTACGGCGCTACGTGCTCGGGGTGCTTCGCCGGGAACGGCGGGCAGGCGCGCTCGTGCTCGGATTTTTCGCGCTTGCGAGCATCGCCGGCCTGGTCGGCCCCCAGGTGCTCGGCCAAGTGGTGTCGGAGGCGGCCGGCAAGGGGCGAGCGATCGGGCGTGTGGAGCTCGCCGCGGGGATCTTCGCTGCGGCCCTGGTCGTCCAGGGTGTGGCCTCGACCGCTGCCTCGCGCACCGCGGGGCACCTCACGGCTCGGCTGCTCGCGCGCTTGAGGGGCGACTTCGTCGGCGCCGTGCTCGGGTTGCCGCTCGGGGTCGTGGAGCGGGCGGGGACCGGCGAGCTCCAGACCCGCGCGTCCTCGGACGTCGAGCAGCTGACCTGGTCCGTGCGGCAGGCGGCTCCCCAGATGGTGGTGGCGATCGCGCAGTGTGTGGCCATCGTGATCGCGCTGCTCGTCACCGCACCGGTCCTCGGGCTGGTCCTGATCCCGGCGATCCCCTTCCTCGTTGCGGGGACGCGGTGGTACCTGAAGCGCGCCCGCCCCGGTTATGAGCGGACGATGGCGACCTGGGACGAGACGAACGCGCGGGTCCAGGAGACCGCCGCCGGCGGCAGGACCGTCGAGACGTTCCGCCTCGGGGGTCGGCGGATCGCGCAGGTCGACGACGACATCGCCCGGTGGGTCGCGGCGGAGCGCTACACCCTCCGGCTGCGCACCATCTACTTCCCGATGACCGAAGCCTGCTACGTCATCCCACTGGTCCTCGCGCTCCTCGTCGGAGGGTGGCTGCATGTCGACGGGATGCTGTCCATCGCCGCAACCACGGCCGCAGTCCTCTACGTACAGCTGCTCATCTCGCCGGTCGACACCGTGTTGAGCTATCTCGACGAGATCCAGCTCGGGACCGCGTCGCTCAGCCGGCTCCTCGGAGTCAGGGAGGTGGAGTCGCCGCCGCTCGCCGACGAGGAACCGATCGGGGCCGAGGTCGTGGCGAAGGAGGTCCGGTACGCCTACCGTCCCGGCCACGACGTGCTCCGAGGCGTGGACCTCGCGCCCCGTCCGGGCTCACGGGTGGTGCTCGTCGGCCCGAGCGGCGCGGGAAAAAGCACCTTCGCGCTGCTGCTCACGGGCGTGCACGCCCCGCGGACCGGGTACGTGCGCGTGGGCGGCGTCGACGCCCACACGCTGCCGCCCGAGCGGCTACGCAGCGAGATCGCGCTCGTCACCCAGGAGTACCACGTGTTCAACGGCACGATGCGCGAGAACCTCGCGCTCTCCGCACCGGACGCGAACGACGACGAGCTCCTCCGCGCGCTCGACGTGGTCGACGCTCGGGCGCTCTTCGAGCGTCTGCCGTCGGGACTCGACACGCAGCTCGGGCCCGGAGCGGTGCAGCTCTCGCCGGGCGAGGCCCAGCAGCTCGCCTTGGCGCGCCTCGTGCTCGCGGATCCCCACACGCTCGTGCTCGACGAGGCGACCGCCCTGCTCGACCCCCGGGTGGCCCGCCATCTCGAACGGTCGCTCTCCAGGGTGCTCGAGGGTCGCACGGTCATCGCCGTGGCGCACCGCCTGCACGCCGCGCGCGACGCGGACCATGTCGTCGTCGTGGACGGCGGGCGCGTGGTGGAGGAGGGGACCCATGACGAGCTCCTCGCCGCGGACGGGAGCTACGCCGCCCTTTGGCGCTCCTGGCGAGGCGCCACACCCGATTGACAACGCCCGACGGCCCGGAGCCCTCAATCGCCGCCGGGGCCGCGAAGGCTCTTCACCTCGAACTGCCGCACGAGCTCGTCGAGGGGGACCACCATCTCGGGCGCGATCGAGCGGTGTGCTCCTTCTCTCAAGTGCACGCCGGTGCCGATCGCGACGAACTGGATCACCCGCACGCTCGAGCTGGCCCTTCCCTCCCGCAGCTTCACCGCGACGATCCCGTCGGCCTTCATCTCCGTCCCCGCTCGCTGCATCCGTTCCATCGCGCGCTCACGGGCGAGGTAGAGCGCCTGGGTGAGGTTGGGCAGCTCCACGTTCTGGCCCTGCTGGGAAGCCCACTCGCGCGCCGTCCGTCGTGGGGCGATGACGAAGCTTGCGCCGGCGGCGAGGCCGAGCGGCCACCACCCCGCCCTCGTCAGCAGCACGAAGTCGCGCGCGGAGAGGTCCGAGATGAACTCGAAGCCGTGTGCGTCCTTCCCCGTGCGGCGCACCGCCGTCCCCGTCAGCTCGATCGAGACGTGGTGGGAAGACACCCGGACGCCGACGTCGACGCCGAGCACACCCGAGGCGCCGGCCCGCTTGCACGACTCGCGGAGCTGGTTGGCCGCCTGGCCGACGGCTCCTGCGAAGGCGCTCGAGGCCTCCTGGATCTCGCCGGTGGTCCACTGCCAGGCACCCCAGGGGATCGACCACCACGAGATGCCGTAGACGAGGTCGACAGGCTCCCAGCCCGCCGAGTGCAGGAGCAGGGTCTCG
>JAJZMN010000167.1 GCA_021850345.1 Actinomycetes bacterium
CGCGTCGAGGGGTCTCGGCGCTCCCGAGGGGCCCCCGTCCGCGAAGTAGAAGAACTCGACCTCGGGTGCGACGAAGAACGTGTAGCCCGCCTCGCGGGCCCGGTCCAAGGTTCTGCGCAGGGCGTGACGGGGACAGCCCTCGAAGGGCGTGCCGTCGAGGTTGAAGATGTCGCAGTAGACCGCGGCGACCGTCTCCTCGCGCCCGTGCCAGGGGAGCACCTGGAAGGTCTTCGGATCCGGTCGCGCGAGGACGTCGGACTCCTGGACCCGCGAGAAGCCGTCGATCGACGAGCCGTCGAACGTCATCCCCTCGTCGAGGGCGTTCTCGAGCTCCGCCGGGGTGATGTTGAACGCCTTTGACGTGCCGAGCACGTCGGTGAACCACAGCTGGACGAACCGGATGCCGCGTTCTTCGACCGTCCGCAGCACGTAGTCGCGCTGGCTCTGCACGTCCACCTCCTTCCCCTGCTTAGCGCCGGCCGCCCTCCGCAGCGCTGCACACCGTGTCGATCAGGAGGCGGCTCACCACGTAGGGATCCATGTTGGCGTTGGGCCTCCGGTCCTCGATGTAGCCGCGCCGCTCCTTGGCGACCTGCCAGGGAATGCGGATCGACGCGCCGCGGTCGGACACCCCGTAGCTGAACTTCGAGTAGTGCTGGGTCTCGTGGTGGCCGGTGAGCCGCATCTCGATCCCGAAGCCGTAGTTCTCCACGTGCTCGTCGACGTTCTTCCCGAGGGCCTCGCAGGCGGCGATGATCGCGTCCCAGCCGTCCTGCGACCTCATCTCCTTGGTCGAGAAGTTCGTGTGGCAGCCGGCGCCGTTCCAGTCACCGAGGATGGGCTTGGGCTCGAGGGTCGCCCAGACGCCGAAGTCCTCGGCGATCCGGAACAGGAGCCACCTCGCGGTCCACAGCTGGTCGCCGCACTCGGGTGCAGGGAGGATCCCGATCTGGAACTCCCACTGCCCCATCATCACCTCCGCGTTGGTGCCCTCGATCGCGAGCCCCGCCCGGAGCATCGCCGCGGTGTGGCGTTCGACGATCTCGCGCCCGGGCATCTTGTCGCCGCCGACGCCGCAGTAGTACGGCCCCTGGGGCGCGGGGAACCCTGTCGCCGGCCACCCGAGCGGGCGGCCGTTCTGCAAGAACGTGTACTCCTGCTCGAAACCGAACCACGCCTCGTGCGACGCGAAGCGCTCGGTGGTCTCGACACAGGCGTGCCGCGTGTTGGTGGGGTGCGGTTCCATCTCGACGTTGCGCACCTCGCAGAGCACGAGCATGCTGTCGTTTCCCCGCAGGGGATCCGGACACGTGAAGACCGGCTGGAGGACGCAGTCCGAGTTGGCGCCGGTCGCCTGGTTCGTGCTGGAGCCGTCGAACCCCCAGACCCCCGGCTTCTTCCCGGTGCCGATGATCTTCGTCTTGCTGCGTACGAGCGGTGACGGCTCGGTGCCGTCGACCCAGATGTACTCGGCCTGGTAGCTCACGTCGGTGCCGTCCTTTCGTGCCCTGCTGCCTTCTCCGGCCATTAGACCAGCGCACCGTGGCGTGACGATGTCCTGCATGTGAACAGCGCGTGAATCCCTCTTGGCCCCTTGCGTAAATGGGCGGCGGTCGGGTCGCCGTGGCCGCCGGGTCGCCGCGTCGGCGCTTTCCGTGGGTGGACGCCGGCCCGCCCGGCCGTAGGCTGCCGACCATGGCGCTCCGGGTCGCGATGGCCCAGCTCGACCTGGTCGTTGGTGACCTCGACGGCAATGTCGAACGAATTCTCGGGGCGCTCGGACGCGCGGAGGCCTCCGGGGCACAGCTCTGCGTCTTCCCCGAGCTCGCGGTGACCGGCTACCCGCCAGAGGACCTGCTCTTGAAGGCGGGCTTCGTCGCCGACAACGAGGCGGCGCTCGAGGAGGTCGCGAGGGCGACCCGCGGGTGCGTGGCCGTCGTCGGCTACGTCCAGCGCGTTCCCGAGGAGGCCGGCGCCATGGTGGGCGAGGAGGCGACCGGCGCAGAGACGAGGCTGGACGCCTGGGTGCACGGGCGCCCGCACCTGGCGAACGCGGCGGCGGTGTGCGTCGGGGGACGCGTGGCGGGCGTGTACCGAAAGCGCCTCCTTCCGAACTACAGCGTCTTCGACGAGCAGCGCTGGTTCACGCCCGGCGACGAGCCACCTCTTCTCTACGGGGTCGGCGGCTGCGCCGTGGGGGTGTCGATCTGCGAGGACGTGTGGGCGGATGCAGGGCCGGTCGCGGCCCTCGGGGCGGCCGGGGCGCAGCTCGTCGTCAACCTGAACGCCTCGCCGTACTCGCGCGGCCGGCGAGCCGAGCGGCTGGGGATGCTGGGCGACCGCGTGCACGAGGCAGGGACCGCCATCGTCTACGTGAACCTCGTCGGGGGACAGGACGAGCTCGTCTTCGACGGGGCCAGCCTCGCAGTGGCGGCCGACGGCACGCTCGTCGCGGCGGGCGCGCAGTTCGAGGAGGATCTCGTCGTCGCAGACGTGCCGGTGCCCGAGCGGCCTGCGCCGAAGGCCCCGATCGTCGAGCTCTCCACGCCGAGGGCGGTTCCGGCGGCGCCGGCAGCCCCGCCACTTCGCGAGCCGCTCGACCCGGTCGCCGAGGTGTACGCCGCGCTCGTGCTCGGGACCCGTGACTATCTCGGAAAGAACGGGTTCGACGGCGTCGTCGTCGGGCTGTCGGGAGGGATCGACTCCTCGCTCGTGGCGACCGTCGCCGTCGACGCGATCGGGGCCGCCCACGTGCACGGCGTCGCGATGCCTTCGCGGTACTCGAGCCCGGGGTCGCTGACCGATGCCCGAGTGCTCGCCGAGCGGCTCGGCATCGACTTCCGCGTCGTGCCCATCGACCCCGCGCACCGGAGCATGGCGGCGGAGCTGGAGACGGCGCTCGGCTCGCCACCGGTCGGCACCACCGACGAGAACCTCCAGTCGCGCATCAGGGGGATGATCCTCATGGGCATCTCGAACGCCACGGGCTGGATCGTGCTCACGACCGGCAACAAGAGCGAGATGGCGACGGGCTACTCCACCCTCTACGGCGACTCGGCCGGAGGCTTCGCCGTGATCAAGGACGTGCCGAAGACGCTCGTCTACGAGCTCTGCCGGCACCGCAACGCGCGGGCGGCCGCCGAGGGCGCCCAAGAGCCCATCCCGCGTGCAGTGCTCGAGAAGCCGCCGTCCGCGGAGCTTCGCCCCACACAGCGTGACGACCAGTCGCTCCCCCCCTACGAGCTGCTCGACCCCGTCCTCGAGGCGTACGTCGAGCACGACCGCACGGCCACCGACCTCGTGGCCGACGGCTTCGACCCCGTGCTCGTGGAGCGCGCCGTGCGTCTCGTCGACGTCGCCGAGTACAAGCGCCGCCAGATGGCGCCCGGCGTCCGGATCACCAACAAGGCCTTCGGGCGCGACCGCCGGATGCCGATCACCAACGCGTACCGCCCCAAGGCGAGCGTCGGGGCGGACAGCTGATGGCCGAAGGCGCGGAGCCCGGGGACCACCCCGTCTCCGAGGGCACGCTCACGCTGCAGGAGGCCGGCTCTCGCCAGGGCGCCTACCGTTGGGTGGAGCAGCGGCTGTTCGAGGTGACCGGGTCCTGGGCCGCCGCGCCCGGGCTCCCCGACGCGGCCCGGGTCTTCTGCTTCGAGGCGAGCGCGCAGCACGCCTGGCACGCCGAGCTCTGGCGGGCCCGGCTCCCGGTGCTGTCCGGCGTGGACCCCGACCGGCTGACCCGGCCAATCGGGCAGGCGGTCGAGCCGCTCCTCGGGAGCCTCGCCCCCGGCACCTTCGAAGGCGACGAGGAGACAGCCGCCCGCCGTTTCCTCGTTGGTCTCGCCCGGGTGGTGCTCCCGCTCCTCCTCGTCTCGTACCGGGACTTCGGCCGTCGCCTCGTCCCGGTGTCCGACGCCCCCGCCATCCGGACCCTCACGCTCGTCGTCCGGGACGAGCAGGAGGAGCTCGCCGCCGCCCAGGCGCTCACCGACGACCTCGTCGCCGAGCCCGAGGCGGCCCAGCAGGCGGCCGAGTGGACGCGCGCGCTGGGCGAGCCGGTGTTGCACGGGAGGGACGACGACCTTCTTCCCTGGTCAGAGGGGGAATACGCCTGGTAAATGGCGAAAGGTGCAGGGAGGCACTTGACCCCCCCTGTAAAATCAGACCACCGGCTGCCTGCGCTCGCGCAGGGGTCGTGGTCCAGCAGGGCCGGCGCGGGACGGAATACCCAGCCGGCGCCAAACGTACTACACGGGAAGGCTCGGGACGGGTTTTGGCGAAGGAACGCATCGAACGCGACGACGAGGACCTCGTACGTCTGTACCTGACCGACATCGGTCAGTATCCCCTGCTGACGAAAGACGACGAGGTGCGCCTGGCGCAGGCCATCGAAGCCGGTCGTGAAGCAGAAGAGGAGCTCCGCAAGGCGCCCAAGACGCTCGCTGCGGCCAAGAAGCGCGAGCTCCGCCGGGTGGTCAACACCGGCGAGCGGGCCCAGCAGACCTTCGTCCAGTCGAACCTCCGGCTGGTCGTCTCGATCGCCAAGAAGTACCAGGCGTCGGGACTGCCGCTGCTCGACCTCATCCAGGAGGGCAACCTCGGCCTGATGCACGCCGTCGAGAAGTTCGACTGGCGCAAGGGCTTCAAGTTCTCGACCTATGCGACCTGGTGGATCCGCCAGGCCATCACGCGGGGCATCGCCAACACCGGCCGCACGATCCGCCTGCCCGTCCACGCGGGCGACACCCTCGCGCGTGTCCAGAAGGCCCAGGCGCGCCTCGAGCTGAAGCTCGGCCGCCCGGCGACCCTTGCCGAGCTCGGTATCGAAGTCGAGATGCCCGAGGACAAGCTGGTCGAGGCGTTGCGGTTCCGTGCGGAGCCGCTCTCGCTCTCCGAGCCGCTGCGTGAGGACGGAGACGCAGAGCTCGGAGACGTCGTGGAGGACCGTTCCGCCGAGTCGCCCTTCGAGGTGGCCGCGGTCTCGCTCCTCCCCGAAGAGATCGGCCGCCTGCTCTCGCCGCTCGACGAGCGCGAGCGCGAGATCCTCCGGCTGCGCTTCGGTCTCGACCGCGGCGAGCCGAGAACGCTCGAGGAGGTCGGTGAGCACTTCAACCTCACGCGCGAGCGCATCCGCCAGATCGAAGCCCGCGCGATGTCGAAGCTCCGCCACCCGTCGTCGGACACGGGTGCGAGGGACCTGCTCACCGTCTGAGGGACCTGCTCACCGTCTGAGGACCCCGCCGGCTCGCCGGGCCGCCCCCAAGGCCGCCGGAGGGGCCGCCCCCAAGGCCGCCGGCCGGGCCGCCCCCAAGGCCGCCGGCCGGGCCGCCCCCAAGGCCGCCGGCCGGGCCGCCCCCCCAGCTCTTGTCGCCCCCTGCCGCCCGACGGCTACGATCGGTGAAATGAAGAAGCTCCTCTTCCTCGCCGTCCTTGTCGCCCTCGGTGTCGTCGCGGCGCGGCGGCTCCGCGCGGCCTGACCGTCAGGCGTTCGATCGCCCTAGAGCGCGTGGCGCGGCCGCAGGCCGCGCCAGTGCGCCACCGCAGCCGCTCTTCCGGGGGTCGGCACCTTGGCGCTTGCCACGGCCTTGGTGCTTGCCACGGGAATCGGTGACCTTTTCACGTTGGGAGCAGGCCGTGCCGCGCGCGGGCGCTTGCTCTTCCACCACAGTGCGACGGCGCCCGCCATCAGTGCGAGGCCGGTGGTGAGCACCGGTGTGCGGACCGTCATCCGGTTGCGCAGCCTTACGGGCTTGGTGAACTGGCGCATCTCCCAGCCTCGCTCGCGCGCGGTCCGGGCGAGCGCCCGGTCCGCGTTCACGGCGACGGGGTGCCCCACCGCCCCGAGCATCGGGAGGTCCGTCGCCGAGTCCGAGTAGGCCCACGACTCGGCGAGGTCGAGCCCCGAGCGGGCCGCAAGGGCCCGGATCGCCTCCGCCTTGCCTTCGCCGGACGCGTAGAACGCCATCTTCCCGGTGTAGCGCTCCTCGTCGTCCACCTCCCCAACCGACGCGATCGCGCCGTCCGCGCCAAGGAGCTCGGCCAGCGGGACGACGATCTCCTCCGGCGAGGCGGAGACGAGGTACACGCGGTCGCCTGCGCGGTGATGCGCCTCCATCAGCTCCAGTGCCTCGTTGTAGATGAGAGGCTCCACCGTCTCGAGGAGCGTCTCTCGGACGATCTCGCGCACGCGCTCGCGCTGCCATCCCCTCGTGACCGTGAGCATCGACTCACGGATGCGCGCCATGCGGTTCTCGTCGGCGCCGAGGTGGAGGTAGATCAACTGGCCGATCAAGGCGCGCACCACCACACGCCGGTTGACGAGCCCGCCGCGGCGGAACGGGCGGCCGAAGGCCGGGATGGAACCCTTGGCGATGACCGTCTTGTCGAGGTCGAAGAACGCCGCTCTCACATGACAATCGTACGGTGGGATACGAGCGGCTCCGTGCAGGGTCGCCCAACGCGCGCCCGCGTCACGCGCGCTCGGCCACGCGCGCGCCCGCGTCAGCCGCCGATGAACAGCGTGTGGACTGTCTGCTCGACGTCGCTCGTGACGAGCACGAGCACCTCGTCACCCGACTGCAGCACCGTGTCGCCGCGTGGGACGACGAGGCGGTCCCGTCGCACGACCGCGACGACCGTCGCCTCACGGGGCACCCCGAGGTCGGCGATCGCGACGCCGTCGGCGGGCGAGTCTTCGGCGAGCGTCACCTCGACGAGGTGCGCGGTGCCCCCCTGGAACTGCAGCAGTCGCACGAGGGATCCGACAGACACCGCCTCTTCGACCAGCGCGGTGAGGAGCTGGGGGGTGGAGACGTAGACGTCGACACCCCAGCTCTCGTTGAACAGCCACTGGTTCTTCGAGTTGTTGACGCGAGCGACCACCCTCGGCACCGCGAATTCCTGCTTGGCGAGCAGCGACACGACCAGGTTGTCCTCGTCGTCTCCGGTGGCTGCCACCACGACATCGATGGAAGAGAACCCCGCCGCGTCCAGTGAGGCCACTTCGCAGGCGTCCGCCGCGATCCACTTCACGCCGGGCAACTCGCCGCGGCGCTGCTGGGCGAGCTCGGGGTCCTGCTCGAGGACGAGCACCTCGTGTCCGTTGGCGAAGAGGTCGCGGGCGATGGCCGTCCCGACGCTCCCCGCCCCGGCGATAGCGACCTTCATGGGCGGGCTCCCCGCGGGGGGCGGTCCACCGGACCGGGCCTTGCGGCACAGCGACGCTGGAGCTCTTCGATGGCGTCATGGGTGACGGCCAGGTGCAACAGGTCCCCCTCCTGGCCGATGAGGTCGTCGGCGTGGAGCCTCGGCACGCCCGCTCTCGTGACCGCGACGAGGGAGATCTCGCCCGGCAGGTCGATGTCGCCGAGCCGCCTGCCAGCCCAGGCTTCCGGGAGCTCTCGCTCGACGAGCCGCATCCTGCCGGAGGGGTCGGACCACTCGGTGGCGACGACGTCGGGGAGCAGCCGGCGCCGCACCTGGTCGATCGTCCAGGTGACCGTCGCCACGGTCGGGATCCCCAACCGCTGGTAGATCTGGGCCCGGCGGGGGTCGTAGATCCGGGCGACGACGTGGTCGATGCCGTACGTCTCGCGTGCGATCCGGACGGTGAGGATGTTGCTGTTGTCGCCGCTCGTGACCGCGGCGAGGGCGTCCGCCCGGTCGGCGCCGGCCTCGTCGAGGTGGTCCCGGTCGAACCCCGAGCCGTGCACCCGTTGGCCGGGCCAGTCGTCGGGCAGCCGGCGGAACGCCCGCGGGATCCGGTCGATGATCGCGACCGAGTGGCCTTCCGAGGTCAAGGAGACGGCGAGACCGGAACCCACCCGTCCGCAGCCCACCACCACGACGTGCATCCGGCAAGTGCTACACGGCCCGTCGTCCCCTGTAAAGCCTGCAAGCCTGCCAAGACGTGCGCCGCCGGCACCGCGGACCTCCCGGTGGTGCCGCTCTACGCTTGGGCGGATGTCCGACAACGGCGAGGGTGTTGACGCGACCGGTCTCTCGGTCGCGGGTCCGCCCACGCCGCTGTCGATGACACGGCCGTCGGCGATCCCCGTCGATTCCGGGGCCGCATACCCCGAGACGCTCCGCTACCGGCTCAAGAACACGCTGCTCGGGCCGCCGCTCGTTTCCGAGCAGTTGCGTCACGAGCGGCTCACCCGTCCGATCGCCCTCGGCGTCCTCGCCCCGGACTGCATCTCCTCCTCGGCGTACGGCACCGAAGAGATGCTCACCCAGCTGGTGCCGTTCGTCGGGCTCGCCGCCTTCACCCTGGTCGTGCCGATCACCCTCGCCATCCTGGGCGTCCTCTTCTTCGTCACGCTCTCGTACCTCGACGTCATCCGGCTGTACACGAAGGCAGGCGGGTCCTACGTGGTGGCCAGGGACAACTTCGGGCCGAAGGTCGCCCAGATCGCCGCCGTCGCGCTCCTCATCGACTACACGGTCACGGTCGCGGTGCAGACCTCGGCCGGGACCGCGGCGCTCACGAGCGCCGTGCCCGCGCTCGTGCCCTGGACCGTCCCGATCACCGTCGGTGTCGTGCTCGTCCTCCTCTACGGGAACCTCCGGGGAATCCGTGAGGCAGGGAAGTTCTTCGCGTTCCCGACCTACTTCTTCGTGCTCAGCCTCGCCGGCGTGATCGTGGCCGGCTACGTGAAGGCGGCGCTCGGCGACCTGCACCCCGCGAAGATCCCGCCGCATCACCTCCTCTACGGCCACCACTTCGGTACGCCCGGGAGCGGCTTGCTCATGGGGCTTGCATTCATCACGCTGCTCCGTTCCTTCGCCAACGGAGGGTCGTCCCTCACCGGCCTCGAAGCCATCTCCAACGGGGTGAGCGCCTTCCGGCGCCCCGAGTCGCACAACGCCCGGGTGACGCTCGTTGCGATGAGCTCGGTGCTCGCCTTCCTCGTCTTCGGCGTCACGATGCTCGCGCGTTGGACCCACGCCGTCCCCTACGCCGCGGGCTCCCCGACCGTGCTCTCCCAAGAGGTGCAGGACATCGCCGGGCACGGCGCCGTCTTCTACGTCGTGCAGATTGCGACCCTCCTCATCCTCTACACGGGAGGCAACACCAGCTTCAACGGGTTCCCGTACCTGGCGAGCTTCGTCGCCGGGGACCTGTTCCTCCCGCGCCAGCTGACCCGGCGGGGGCACCGGCTCGCCTTCTCCAGCGGGATCATCGTGCTGACCGTTGTCTCGCTCGCCCTGATCGTGGCCTTCAGGGCGAACGTCGACTCGCTCGTCGCGCTCTACGCGATCGGCGTCTTCACCGGGTTCGCCATGGCGGGCTCGGGACTGGTGAAGCACTATCTCAGCACCCGCGGGCCGCACTGGCGGCGCAACGTCGTGGTGAACGGGTTCGCGGCCGTGCTCACCGCGAGCGTGGTGCTCATCTTCGCCTTCGCGAAGTTCCTCGAGGGAGCGTGGGTGGTCGTCATCGTCGGCCCCCTCCTGTACTGGGGCCTCATCCGAATGCACAGGCAGTACGTTCGGGAAGGTGGGGAGCTCGAGGTGAGCGCGGCCGAGACGGCGCTGGCACCGATCCTGCGCCGCCACGCGGTGATCGTCCTCGTGGACAACCTGGACATGGCGACCGCGCGGGCGATCCAGTACGCCCGGACGCTCTCTCCCGACGAGCTTCGGGCCGTCCACTTCGACATCGACAGTCGCGCGACGCGCGATCTCGAGGCCGAGTGGGGACGCCTGGGTCTGTCCAGGCTGCCGCTCGACATCGTGGAGGTGCCGGACAGGCGCCTCGGCCGTGCGGCCCTGGAGCTCGTCGCCGAGACCGTGTCGGACGGCGACACCGAATGCACGGTCATCCTCCCTCGGCGTGGCTTTGTGTGGGGATGGCAGCGGCTCCTCCACGATCGGACGGCCGACAAGATCGCCGGAGTGGTGAGCCAGGTCCCCCACGTCAGCGCCACGATCGTCCCCTACAACCTGCATCGGGGGGCCGCCCGTGGCCGCGCCTCTCCGGACTTCGCACAGCGCATGGCGGCCCAGGCCGTCGCCCGTGCCGCAGCGGCCGATCGGAGCGTCGCGACGCCGGTGGAGCCGCGGACAGCGCCGGTACCGGCCGAGCGGGGCGCCAAGGACGCCGAGCGCGGCGAAAGGGGCGAACGGAAGGACGCCGAGCGCGCCGCCAAGGACGCCGAGCGCGCCGAAAGGAAGGACGCCCAGCGCAAGGAGGCCCAGCGCAAGGAGGCTCAGCGCAGCGGCCGGCTCACCGAGGCCGACCGGGCCCTGGCCAGGCGGGCCGCCGACTCCCGGCCGATCGGTGAGGTCGAGTGGCGCCAGCGGGTCCGCGTCGCAGGGCGGGTGAAGTCGGTCAGGGTGCAGTCACGGGCCGGCGCCTCCAACCTCGAGGCGACGCTCGCCGACCGCACCGGGGGGATCCTTCTCGTCTTCCAGGGCCGGCCGAGGATCCCCGGGATCGAGCCCGGCGCGAGGCTGGTGGCAGAGGGCATGGTCGGGGCCTGGGGGAGGCGGCTCGCCATCTTGAATCCCGACTACGAGCTGGTGGCCGAGCGCGACCCCGAGGAGGACGTGGCGCCACCGGAGGCCGGATGAGCGAGGCCGGATGAGCGATGCCGCACCCCCGTCGCTGCCGCGGCGGGAAAGGCGGTTCTTGCCGGTGGCCAGCGAGGTGGCTATCGTGCCCTGCGCCTCAAGGCGACCGCGCCCCCGGGCGACGTCCTCCCGCACGTCTCCGTCGGTGCCCGCGCCCGTGCCGGCTCCGGCGGGCAACAAGGAGCACTCCCGGGCGCAGCCAGGAAGTACTCGGGAAAGTCCAGGAAGCACTCGAGAAGAACAGCACTGAAGAAGAGAAGAAGAACTGAAGAAGAATGGACCGCAGCGCAGACCGGCCGCAGTCGAGGGCGCCCCGGTCGGGCAGTAGAGGCAGTCGACGCACATCCGTGCGGCGCAGGACGGACGTAGGTCGGAAAGGACAGCGAGGATGCCGCACCCCGTCGTAGCGGAAGGCAGCTACCAGGCCTTCCACTTGGGCTCTGCCGACGAGATCTGGCTGATCCTGGCCTTGGTGGCCGGCCTGATCGGCATCGGCACCGGTGTCGTGCTCATGCGGGGGGTGCTCGCCGCGGACACGGGCACCGACAAGATGCGCCAGATCGCGCACGCCATCCAGGAGGGTGCCGAGGCGTTCTTGCGACGCCAGTTCCGCACCATCGCCATCATCGTGGTCCCGCTCGCCGTCCTCATCTTCTTCACGGCCACCAAGGTCACGAGGCCCGACGGATCGGTCGCCCTCTCCTTCGGCGAAGCCGGCATCTACCGGGTGGTCTGCTTCCTCTTCGGCGCGGCGTTCTCGGGTCTCACCGGCTTCATCGGGATGAGCATGGCCGTCCGGGGCAACGTGCGCACCGCGGCGGCCGCCGCACGCGGCGGGCGGATGGCAGGCGCGCTCCAGGTGGCGTTCCGCACCGGTGCCATCACGGGCATGCTGTGCGTGGGCCTCGGCCTGCTCGGCGCCACCTCGATCGTGCTCATCTTCCAGAACACCGCGACCGCGGTGCTCATCGGGTTCGCCTTCGGCGCCTCGCTGCTCGCCTTGTTCATGCGTGTCGGCGGCGGGATCTTCACGAAGGCCGCGGATGTCGGCGCGGACCTCGTCGGCAAGGTGGAGGCGGGCATCCCCGAGGACGACCCTCGCAACGCGGCGACGATCGCGGACAACGTCGGCGACAACGTGGGTGACTGCGCCGGCATGGCCGCGGACCTCTTCGAGTCCTACGAGATCACGATCATCTCGTCGCTCATCCTCGGCTACTCGGCCTTCCACAACCTCGCCGGCCACTCGTCGGACCCGACCCCCGCGGTCATCTATCCGCTCATCGTGCCCGCCATGGGAATCGTGGCGTCGATGATCGGGGTGTACGCCGTGCGCGCACGTGCGAAGGACCGCAACGCCATGGCGCCCATCAACCGCGGCTTCTGGCTCGCCGCGGTGCTGACCGTGATCGGCGCCTTCTTCGTCGCCGAGTACTACGTCCACGACATCACCGTCTTCTGGGCGGTGCTGACCGGCGTGGTCCTCTCGCTCGTCCTCAGCCAGATCACCGAGCAGTTCACCTCGACCGAGCGGAGCCCCGTCCGTGAGATCGCCGAGTCGGCACGCACCGGTCCCGCCACGACGGTCCTCTCGGGCATCTCTTCGGGCCTCGAGTCCTCGGTCTGGGCGATCATCGCGATCGCAATCGCTCTCGGCGTTGCGATCGGGCTCGGCCGCGGCGACATCGAGCTCTCGCTCTACCTCGTCGCCCTCATCGGGATCGGGCTGCTCGCGACGACCGGCATGGTGGTCTCCGAGGACAGCTTCGGACCCGTCTCGGACAATGCGGCGGGTGTGGCGGAGATGTCCGGGGAGTTCACGGGGGACGCCGAGCGGATCATGGTGAGCCTCGACGCGGTCGGCAACACGACCAAGGCGATCACCAAGGGTGTCGCGATCGGCTCCGCGGTCATCGCGGCGGTCGCCCTCTTCGCCTCCTTCGTCGAGACCGTGGGCTCGCAGCTGCACCTGACACCGACGAAGCTCTTCCGCGATGCCCAGACCCAGGTCAACGTGTCGAACCCGACCACGTTCATCGGGCTGCTCATCGGCGGCTCGATCGCTTTCCTCTTCTCCGCGCTCGCGATCCGGGCGGTCGGCCGGTCGGCGGGGACGGTGGTCCAAGAGGTGCGCCGCCAATTCCGGGAGCACCCCGGGATCATGGACTACACCGAGCAGCCCGAGTACGGCCGGGTCATCTCGATCTGCACGGCGGCGGCCCAGCGGGAGCTCGCGACCCCGGCGCTGCTCGCCATCCTCTCCCCGGTGATCGTCGGCTTCGGGATCAACTACCTGGCGCTCGGCGGCTTCCTCGCCGCGGCGATCCTCACCGGCCAGCTCATGGCGAACACCTTGTCCAACTCGGGTGGCGCCTGGGACAACGCCAAGAAGTACATCGAAGACGGCCACGAGGGCGGCAAGGGGTCGGACCCGCACAAGGCCGCGGTCATCGGGGACACCGTGGGCGATCCCTTCAAAGACACCGCCGGTCCCGCGCTGAACCCGCTGATCAAGGTCATGAACCTGGTGTCCCTGCTCGTGCTGCCCGCGGTGATCACCCTGCGCCACAGTGACGTCCGCTACGTCATCGCAGGGGTGGCCCTCCTCGTGCTGCTGGCCGCCATCGCCTTCTCGAAGCGCAGGGCTCCCGGCATGGACGTCGCCCTCCCGGTGTCGGGGACCGCGACGCCCGCGGCGGCGGCCTCGACGATCGCCGCGGCGGACTGAGGCCGAGGGCCTGCCAGGCTCGGGTGCTGTGCCCGCTCGCGGGGTGCCGGCTCGCCGGGCCGCCCCGATTTGCAGGCGGGGGGCGATGCGCGGATTTCGAGGGACCCGAGACGGGTGTGTCGAGTCGTCGGCTCGGCCGGTTTCGGTAGGGGATGCCTTGACAGGGGACCGGGGAGCCGGGAGCCTGTCGTCGTCGTGAGCCAGGGAGGTAGTCCGGTGAAGCGGGCGCTGGGAAGAGGCGCAGTCGATGGGTAAGGCGCTCGTCATCGTCGAGTCGCCGGCCAAGGCGCGCACGATCTCGCGGATGCTCGGCCCCGAGTTCGTGGTCGAGTCGTCCGTCGGCCACGTCCGGGACCTGCCGCGCGGGGCGGACGAGGTGCCCGCGGCCTACAAGACCGAAGAGTGGGCGCGCCTCGGGGTGGACGTCGACAACGGATTCAAGCCGCTCTACGTCGTCTCTCCCGAGAAGCGGTCCGTCGTCGCCAACCTGAAGGCCCGGCTGAAGGACGCGGACGAGCTCTACCTCGCGACCGACGAGGACCGGGAGGGCGAGTCGATCGCGTGGCATCTCACCGAGGTGCTCGCACCGAGGGTCCCGGTGAAGCGGATGGTGTTCCACGAGATCACGCCTTCCGCCATCCGCCGGGCGGTCCAGGAGTGGCGCGAGCTCGACCGCCGGCTCGTGGACGCCCAGGAGGCGCGGCGGATCCTCGACCGTCTCTACGGCTACGAGGTGTCGCCGGTGCTCTGGCGCAAGGTGATGCCGCGCCTCTCCGCGGGCCGGGTCCAGAGCGTGGCCACGCGCATGGTCGTCGAGCGGGAGCGGGCGCGCATGCGGTTCCGCACGGCGACGTGGTGGGGAGTCGAGGGCACGTTCGCCTCACCGCGGGGCACCTCGGCGGACGGGGCGGGCGACGACGCCACGGAGCCCGCGCAATTCTCCGCGACCCTCGTCGCCGTCGACGGGGCGCAGATCGCCACGGGGCGCGACTTCGACGAGCGCGGGGAGGTCGCAGGGAACCGGGTGCGCGTGCTCGGCGAGACCGAGGCACGAGCGCTCGCCGAGGGGCTCACCGGCGGCACGTTCACGGTGCGATCGGTGACCGAGCGTCCGTTCCGGCGCTCGCCCGCAGCGCCATTCATGACCTCGACGCTCCAGCAGGAGGCGGGGCGCAAGCTCCGGTTCAGCGCACAGCGGGCGATGCAGGTCGCGCAGCGCCTCTACGAGCAGGGCTGGATCACCTACATGCGGACCGACTCGACGACGCTCTCCGACGAGGCGCTCGCCGCCGCCCGGACCCAGGCGACCACCCTCTACGGGGCCGAGTACGTGCCACCCCAGCCGCGCCGCTACGAGCGCAGGGTCAAGAACGCGCAAGAGGCGCACGAGGCGATCCGGCCCGCAGGCGACGTCTTCCGCACCCCCGACGAGGCGGCCCGGAGCCTCCACGGCGACGAGCTGCGGCTCTACGAGCTCGTGTGGAAGCGGACGGTCGCGTCCCAGATGGTCGACGCCACGGGCACGAGCGCACAGGTCAGGATGGGCGCGACGATGCCGCAGGGCGCCCGCGCCCTCGCGGGATCAGATGTGGAGGTGTCGGCGACCGGTCGGGTCATCGCGTTCCCCGGGTTCCTCCGGGCGTACGTGGAGGGGGAGGACGACCCAGAAGCCGAGCTCGCCGACCGTGAGGTGGTCCTGCCCCGGCTCGCCGAGGGCGACCGCGTGCTGGCGCTCGAGCTCGAGCCGGGATCCCACGCCACCCAGCCCCCGGCGCGCTACACCGAGGCATCGCTCGTGAAGGCCATGGAGCAGCTCGGCGTCGGGCGCCCGTCCACCTACGCGAGCGTCATCTCGACGATCCTCGACCGGGGCTACGTCTGGAAGAAGGGGACCGCCCTCGTACCCAGCTTCACGGCCTTCGCCGTCGTCGGGCTGCTCGAGCGCTACTTTCCCGACCTCGTCGACTACGGCTTCACCGCCGCCATGGAGGACGACCTCGACGAGATCGCGAGCGGCCGCGAGGAGGCGCTTCCCTGGCTCACGCGCTTCTACTTCGGCGAGGCGAGGGGCGGCGCCGGGCGCGGGGGGAACGGCACCGCCGCTTCGAGCGCAGCTGCGTCAGGGCAGGCGGAGACCGAGACGGCCCGGCTCGGGCTCAAAGAGGCGGTCGCCGCGCACCTGGGTGCGATCGACGCAAGGGAGATCAACTCGATTCCGATCGGCGTCGACGCCGAGGACCGCCAGATCGTCGCGCGGGTCGGCCGCTACGGTCCTTACCTCCAGCGTGGGGAGGACCGCGCGTCGATCCCCGACGACCTCGCGCCCGACGAGCTCACCGTCGAGCGGGCCCAAGAGCTCCTCGATGCGCCGTCGAGCGACCGCGTGCTCGGCACCGACCCCGAGACGGGCCTCGAGGTCCAGGTCCGCGCGGGGAGGTACGGGCCCTACGTGCAGCTCGGCACCCCGACCGACGACGGAGGCAAGCCGCGGACCGCTTCGCTCTTCCAGTCGATGTCCCCGGCGACCGTCACCCTCGAGCAGGCGCTGGAGCTGCTCCGGCTCCCCCGGGTGGTCGGTCCGGATCCGGAGAACGGGGAGGAGATCGTCGCGGCGAACGGCCGGTTCGGGCCGTACCTGAAGCGGGCCAGCGACACCCGGAGCCTCCAGTCGGAAGAACAGCTCCTCACGGTGACCCTGGACGAGGCCCTCGCCCTGTTCGCGCAGCCCAAGACCCGCCGCGGACGCGGACAGGCCGCAGGGTCGTTGCGCGAGCTGGGCGCAGACCCCGAGACCGGGCTGCCGGTCGCGGTGCGCGAGGGTCGCTTCGGCCCCTACGTCACCGACGGCACGACGAACGCGTCGTTGCGCAAGGGCGACGACCCCATGACCGTCACGATCGAGCGGGCGGCGGAGCTGCTGGCGGACCGCAGGGCGGCAGGGCCGTCGACGCGCCGCCGGGCGGGAGCGAAGAAGGCCACGGCGAAGAAGGCCACGGCGAAGAAGGCCACGGCGAAGAAGGCCACGGCGAAGAAGGCCACGGCGAAGAAGGCCACGGCGAAGAAGGCCACGGCGAAGAAGGCCACGGCCAAACGCGCCGAGACGGCGGGCGAGTGACGCTCGGGGCCGGCCGCCTCGTCGCGCTGGAAGGCGTCGACGGCAGCGGCAAGTCGACGCAGGCGAGGAGGCTCGCCGCGTCGCTCGGCGCGACGCTCACGTTCGAGCCCGGCGGGACCGAGCTCGGCCGCGCCCTGCGGCGACTCCTGCTCGAGCCCGGGCACCCGGTGCCCGACGTGCGGGCCGAGGCCCTCTTGATGGCGGCGGACCGCGCCCAGCACGTCGTGGAGGTGATCCGCCCGGCGCTCGACGCCGGGCACCTGGTCGTCACCGACCGCTTCTCGGGATCGACGCTCGCCTACCAGGGCTTCGGCCGCGGTCTGCCGCTCGAGGAGCTGCGACCGCTGGTCGCGTGGGCGGCCCGTGGACTGGACGCCGACCTCAACGTCGTCGTCGACGTGCCGCTGCCGGTGGCGCGCGTTCGGCTCGAGCACTTGGCGGCCGACCGCCTCGAGCGCCTCGACGAGGCGTTCTTCTCCCGGGTCCGCGAGGGGTACCTCTCGCTTGCGGCGTCGGACCCCGGCCGCTGGGTGGTCGTCGACGGCGACGGCGACGTCGACGCGGTGGCCGCGGCGGTCTTGGAGGTGGTCGCGGCGCACCTCGACGCGGTGGTGTCCGGGGACGACCGGGCGTGAGCCCTGCCACACGACGGAGCCCACCGCCGCCGGGCGACGGCGACCGCCCGGTCGCCGGGCTCTTCGACGAGGTCGTCGGGCAGGAACGGGCGGTGGCGGCCCTTCGCGCCGCCGCGCGCCACCCGGTCCACGCCTACCTCTTCGTCGGCCAGCCCGGATCGGGGCCCCGCGCGGCAGCGCGGGGCTTCGCGGCGGCGCTCCTGTGCCCCGAGGGTGGATGTGGCGCTTGCGACACCTGCCGCCGCGCCCTCGCCGGCGTGCACACCGACCTGGTCACCGTGGAGCGGACCGGCGCCGCGATCGACGTGGACGACGCCCGACGGCTGGGCTTGCTGGCGTTGCAGCGGCCGATCGAGGCCGTGCGCCAGGTGCTCGTGGTCGGCGACGTCCACCTCGCCGAACGCGCCGCTCCGGCGCTGCTCAAGACCCTCGAGGAGCCGCCGGCGACGACGGTCTTCGTTCTCCTCGCCGACGACGTGCCGCCCGACCTGGTCACCGTCGCGAGCCGGTGTGTCGAGATCCCCTTCCCGCCCGTCCCGGCCGGCGCCATCGCGGCGTGGCTCGTCCGCCGTGGAGTGGAGCCCGGCCGCGCCCGGCTCGTCGCAGAAGGTGCAGGCGGGAGCGTCGAGCGGGCGCGCCTCCTCGCTGAGGACCCTGGCTTCGCCGACCGCCTCGCGCTGTGGCGGTCGATCCCGTCGCGTCTGGACGGGCACGGTGCCGTCGCCGGGGCGCTCGCGCGCGAGGTCCTTGCCGCGACCGACCGCGCGCTCGCGCCACTCCGTAGCGAGCACGAGGCGGAGCTTGCCGCACTCGAGGCGGACGCGAAGGCGATGGGCGAGCGCGGGCTTCCCGGCCGCAAGGACATCCTCGACCGCCAGCACCGAGAGGAGCGGCGCTGGCGCACCGAGGAGCTCCGGACCGGCCTCGGGGTGCTCGCCCGCGCCTATCGTGACCGCCTCGCCGACTCGCTTCTCTTCGAGCCGGTCGGGCACAGGGGCCCGAGGCGCCCCGACGAGGCGAGGGCCTACGAGGCGGCCGTCGCTCTCGTGACCGAGGCGGCGAGCGCGCTGCGCCGCAACGCCCAGGAGACGCTTCTCCTCGAGGCGCTCTTCGTGCGCCTCTCGCGACTCGACGCCTGACCTGGCGTGCCCGTGCCGGCGTCGAAGACGCGGTCGCCCCGGGGACCTTCGCGACTCCGCGTCGCGTTGTGGGCGCACACCCTGAGCGCCTACGATCACGGGGCTGGCGACGGTTCGCGGGCCCGAGGAGGCCCGCCCCGTGATCCCACCAGCGCATGCCTGGGTAGCTCAGTCGGCAGAGCAGCGCACTCGTAACGCGCAGGCCGTGGGTTCAAGTCCCACCCCAGGCTCTCGGTGACCCCTCCCACCCGCTCCCCGGCGGCTTCGCGGCTCGATCC